>CAYJLN010000027.1:0-666 GCA_964371275.1 Candidatus Woesearchaeota archaeon | reverse complement strand
AACAATACGTCCGGCTTGCCGTTAATTGGGCATATAGCATTTGGGATTTTGTTAAGGGGCGAAAGCAGCCTCATACAAGTAAGAACCACAACGATATGCAACATGAACTGCACATTTTGTTCAACAGATGCAGGACCATTGTCGACACATCATAAAACACATTTTCTAGTTGATCCAGAGTATATGTTGGCGTGGATCAGAGAAGTTATCAAAGAAAAAGGCGAAACGCATGTAAACATCGATTCTGTAGGTGAACCGACAACATACCCTCATCTCGGACGTCTTATATCTGGAATAAGAAAACTGAAAGAGGTCTATTTTATTTCTATGCAGACAAATGGAACATTGCTGACGGATGAAAAAATTAAAGAGTTGGACGAAGCAGGGCTCGACAGAATTCACCTAAGTGTGCATTCACTAAGTAAAGAGCTGTCAAAACAGTTGTTCGGAAGTGAAACTTACAACATCGAAAAGATAAAAGAAACGATCCAAAAAGTAAAGAAAACAAAAATCGAGCTCGCATTGACGCCGGTGTGGATGCCAGGAATAAATGATAAAGACGTTGAAGAAGTCATTGCATTCGGAAAAGAGCAGGGATGTAAAGTAGCACTTCAAAAGTACGAAAGCTACCGATATAGCAGAAAAGTTAAGGAAGCAAAAAAAATT
>CAYJLN010000026.1:1787-12149 GCA_964371275.1 Candidatus Woesearchaeota archaeon | reverse complement strand
GGACATTCTCCAATAACATACCTATCTGGCAAAAACATATTTTCTTTAGTGGAATAAAATACCTTCATTTTACCCCTTTTTACAAAACCTTTCTCGTATATTGTTTTAAAGAATTCCCCCACCGTTTCATGATGTATAGGTCTCGTAGTTCTTGAAAAATTATCATAAGAAATTCCAAACCAATCATAAATTTTCTTATGCTCTTGATGTAATCTATCTGAGAACTCTTCTAAAGGAACACCTAATTTAAGAGCAGCTATTTCTGATGTCGAACCATTTTCATCTGTTCCTCCAACAAAGACTGTTTCATATCCTTTTGATCTACAATATCTTGCAAATATATCTGCAGGCAGGTGAGATCCAACTATGTGCCCTAAATGTGGAACATTGTTTATATAGGGCAGGGCTGCAGTTATTAGCCTTCTCTGTTTATTATTCTCTGAATTTGTTACCATATATTCTAAATCCTTAATCATATTTATAAAGGTTACAATTTGATTTATAAATCGTGTGTATAACTACTATTAAGTTAATAGTTCTATCTTAAAATAAATTGGAAAGCTCGTTATCACCCGCATTCGACTTAAGAATCATCACCCGTTATTGCGACAGAGAGGTGAATAGACATATTTATTAATTGTAAACATATTTTTGTCATATGGCAGACACGATTAGTTATGATGAATGGAAAAAGCTCGACATTCGCGTAGGGGAAATTATTGAAGCACAAGAGCACCCCAATGCAGATAAACTTCTTGTCTTAAAAATCAACATCGGTACCGAAACACGTCAGGTCGTTGCAGGCATCAAAGCGCATTACGATCCAGATGATCTCGTCGGTATGAAAGTCATTTTCTTCGCCAATCTTGAGCCAGCAGAACTCAGAGGGATAAAGAGCGAAGGGATGGTCTTGGCGGCAGTCAAGGGAAGTGCCGTTGTTCTCCTTCAGCCAGAGCAGGAGATCGACGTTGGCGCAAAGGTTCAGTAATTAACTAAAAATCGCAAACCCAAACTGTTGATTCTTTCTGATATAAATCTCTAATCCTTTAGCAACATAGATATTCTGTCGGAAAAGAAGAATGTTCCCCGGACTCACGGGAATATGGTTGACTTCATCAGGAACGCCAAACATACTATAGGTTTCCGCTTTGGTATAGCCAATTTTTGTCTTCCCAACCAAAAACGCATTGAATGGCTCTCTGAACGTGATGCGCTTGAGAACATTTTTTTCGAAATGTAAAATTAAGCCAGTTTCATTGAGTCCAAGTCGTTTTGAGTATTCAATATTGATAACATCGGGAGGATACAGGCGTTGGGAGTCAGGAAAACCAAGCTTCTTGATCACGATATCAAATGGGTCATTGAGTCGTACTCCTTTAACAGCAACATAGCGAGAGTCCCACGGTTCTTTTAATGCGAAAAGGTCTTTTTCAGTGATTTCATAAACAGGATGCTCGTCTGATGGTACAGACTGTTCGGTAGCAGGTCCCATGTTCATGATGAAGAACGTTGCGCCAATCACAACAAGAAGCGCAATAACTGCCATAATCAACGTTTTCTGTTTTCGTATCTTCCGTTGCAATCGTCGAGCTTTCATCGTATACTAAAAAATGACAATATGAGTTCCGCATTGGGAGATTTATAAAGATTTCGAGACGATGCTATAAGAGAAATCTAGTATGGCATGCACTAAATAATTGTCAATGATGCAAAGCTAAACAAAACACCAAAAGGCTTGCACCAAACAAGCACGTTGTTATATGTATGGAGATCAACGTCATCGCTTAACTCGTAATTCACATTTCCCTTCGTTGCTTTGATAGCTCCCAAATCTATATAGTCCTCATTGTCGAGATCGCGTGAGAGGTAGATGTGTAAGTCTGGACCATTGACCGTGTTAAAATCTTCAAACCGGAGGATGCGTTTCCCATTCGCTTCTATCAGCATAACCTTTCCTTCCACTTCATGTTCGCTAGGTAAGAAAGAGGCTTCTGCAAGAATCATTGCCTCAAGAGACGGGTCTTCATCACTTTGTTCATTGTGCATAGGGGGTAGCTCTTCTCCAGTCTCCTGTTTTTGCAGAGGAGATACATCATCTACTTCAACAACGCGCCACAACGGCGAGAGAAGATACCATGCTAGAGCAAGGACAATAACCACAGCAAAAACAAAAAACCAGAACTTTTTCATATAGCGATGGTACGAATACGTCTTTAAATAAGTACCTCTAACCATACACACTAACGCTAAAGAACAATAAAGCTTTTATAGACTGTAGTGCACTATAATAAAAGATGCAAAAAGCATTCAACGCTGTTATAGAAGGGACAGAAGCTGATGATTGGCGTAATTTCAATTTCAAAATTACTCGTCTTGATATCCCTGAAAATGCAACAGTTATTGACGATCGCGTATACCGATATACCCTGTACGGAAGAACAACGGACTTTAAATCAATAGAGTTAGCAAAAAAACAACAAGCAGGGCTGGAAACAAAAGTCGATTTTTTAGGGTTTTGTGAAGGCGCTACACTGCCGTATCATGGAGGCATTTTTCCAAATGTTTTAGGGAGACCACGAACAGTCGTTCTGCAAGATGGCAGAGTGTTTACTGAAATGGGCGATGATGAATATAGAAAAGCACTGCCAGAAATTGTCAAGGTTGCCGGCGAAATATTTAATGACGAAAGAGCAAAAAACGTATATGAACGAGGGACCGTCAAGGGCTAAAGCCTATACTAATTCATCAATAAACCGTCTAATCTATTTAAAGGAACAAAGCCTCGGTCATTCCCAGCCTTTCTAATATCATTTCTTAGGTAATGAGGGAGAGAAGAATCTTCTTGTAACAATCTCGAGGTTTCTTCTTCAATAGCTGCTTCTATAGGGCTCCCCCAAATATCATCGCGAACTTCGGATTCTAGACCATCATTTATCTTCAAGCCATAGCCATATGGTTTGGGCCCAAATGGACGATAAAAAGCATGCAAACCTTCATGCACTAACGTATGATTGCGTTCATTTTCAGAGTCTTGTCCAAACAAAAAAATATGATAGACCTCTTCTCGGCACAACCCTTGAAGTATACCTGATTTTTCCGTTGAAGTTAAAACCAAACCTTTTGAAATCATCACATCAACCGCGATAGAACAAAAAGGGAATTCTCGTAGATTTCTTCTGAACTGTTCAAGGTAAGGAGTAAAAAGATTTCTATGCGATTCTCGATATGCTTTAATTTCGTCTTCCATTGAAGAACATTCAGTGGGAAAAAGTTCGGTCAATGCAGCTAGCCCATGTGTGGATAATACAGCATGCTTTGCGAGGACTAATCCTTCTTTGGGATCTGCCCTAAGCTTAGGGACAAGACATTCACTTGCCATCTTTTCGAAAGATTGCTCTGCAAAACTCCTCAAAAATATCAAATGCCATTCATTACTCATGATGATGCGGTTTTTGCTGTTTAAAACAAATTTCTGATGCGCTTCTGCATACTCTTGAAATACATCAACCATAAGCTTCCTCTTGATCAAAGATTTAATATAGCTTTCTAAAAAAGAACATGATCACTAAAAATAAAATCTGGGCCCGACTGGATTTGAACCAGCGACCTCTCGATTATCAGTCGAGTGCTCCACCAGACTAAGCTACGAGCCCAATACGTGGTTTTTCCGATTAATTCTTTATAAACATTTCTGCGAATAAACATTAGGAGTAAACTATTTAACGACAACCAGAACAAGATAGTCTGATGAAAAAACGAATAGTAAAAACACTTTCTCTATTTCCTGGGGCGATCGTTTTGGCGTATATCTATGTGTTAGCATATGCGATGTTTTTCTTTTCAGTGAATGAACCAGTCAAGGAAAGCGAACAGCTGCTAATTGAACAGCCACAAAATGTACCTGCTGAACAGACAACAAACACAGAGCTTCAGAAAGAACCTCCAGAGCTTCAGGAAGGACCCCCAGCAGTATATACACTGGAATCGGCAGATAAGACCAAACAGGAGAAAAAAAGGCTTCCAGCACCAAGGAAGTATCACTCATGCATCGTGTACGCAAGAAACCGCAACATCTACTGTTTCGGGGGGGCAGACAACACAACAATAATAGAATACGATCCTGAAAAACAAAAAGTGACGCAAAAGAATGCAACACTTCCGATGGTTCTTGCCTATCTCGCTTGTGTAGATGATCCCACGACAAAAAAAGTCTATTGCTTTGGCGGGCGCGACAATGGGCTTTTCTCACGGAGCATTCTTGTCTATGAGCCTGAAAGGGATATTCTGACCAAGTTTTCTGTAGAGCTTCCAGAAGTTCGTGCGCACCAGGGATGCGCAAAATTGCCTTCTTCACATAAAATCTACTGCATTGCTGGCGGTGGTGGAGATGACTCCAAAAGATTAGCAGATGTTATAGAATTGAATCCCCAAACACAACAAGCGATAATAAAAATGCCCAAAGCGCAAGGAAACTTTAATTTCACTTGGCGATATCAGGTGACCTGCGCAGGAGATTCATCAACAGATATCATCTATTGCTTTGGCGGCGCAGACAATACAATAAACGGCGGATTGTTGCTCAACGAGATTATTGCCTACAATACAACCGCAAATACCATCTCCTTAAAAGAAGCAGTAATGCCAACTCCTCGCAGAGTAGTGAGCTGCACAGAAAATACAGTAACCAACAAGATTTATTGCTTTGGCGGCGACAATGCAGGGCATAATGCAGAGCCCGGCAATAACACCTTGATGATCTATTCCGAAATTTTCACGTACGATCCTAAAAAAGATGCAGTGGAGGTTGTCAATCACCTACCAACGCCAGTAACCGGCACATCATGTGTATATTATCAATATGGTAAAAAAATCTATTGTTTCGGTGGATTAAACGAAACAAATGTTCTTAACGATATTTTCAGCTACACACTGTAGAATAAAAAATACGCCACCGGGCAGACTCGAACTGCCGACCGCACGGTCTCTATGATTGATCATAACAGCCGTGTGCTCTACCGGCTGAGCTACGGTGGCGTCAGCAAAATCAACAGAAAGCGGTTTAAAAACGTTTCTAAACTTTTATAAAAACAAGACACGAGAAAATAAAGAACGATGGCGCTCGAAACACTCATCCAAAACGAACACATTACTGAAGATGACGTTATCGCAGCCTTTAGGATATTCTGTGAGGTCTACGAATTAGAAGGAGATTTATCTGATGAGCGGCAGTTAAGAATCCAGTTGCCAAGGAAAAATAGCCTAATGGAAGGGTGGCGAGTGGACTACCGGCCAGCGATGGGTGCAAAATTCTTTCTGGAACCAAGAGGGAAAAATACATATTTCCATGGATATAATGGATCGCCAGATAAGAGCGCTGAGCAAAAAAACGATGAGCTACAGCGACGTATTTTTGCATACTTTGGGGCGAAATAATATCGATAATAAAAAGGATAACCTTTTTTAACTATCCTGCACCCGCAGTCACATGATTGTCGGCATTGTTGGCGCACCAAACAAGGGAAAATCAACGTTCTTTAAGTCAGCAACATTGGCAGACGCAGCCATTGGAAATTATCCTTTCACCACCATCGAGCCAAATGAAGGCATAGGCTACGTACGCGTTCCCTGCATTGATAAAGAGCTAAACACACAGTGCACACCCCGAGAAGGATTTTGTGTCAATCATATCCGTTATGTTCCCATCAAACTCCTCGATGTTGCAGGCCTTGTTCCCGATGCGCATAAGGGAAAAGGGATGGGGAATGAATTCTTAGACGACTTAAGTCAAGCAGATGTCTTAATTCACGTCATAGATGTCTCTGGAAGCACCAATGAAAAAGGCGAAGTTGTTCAGGCATTATCTCATGATCCAGCAGGCGACATCAAATTCTTGGAAATTGAGCTTGATATGTGGTATTTGCGAATCTTGAAAAAAGGATGGGAACAGTTTGCCAGAAAAATTCATCAGGAAAAAGCAAATCTAGTCTAGGAAATGGCAAAGCAGCTGAGCGGATTAAAAGTCACTGAAGATATGGTGAAAGAAGTGATTGCCCGGCTTAATATCGACCCAACGACCTGGTCTGAGCAGGATTTATTTCATATTGCACAAAAATTGAGACTAAAAACAAAACCGATGATTATTGCAGCGAATAAAATAGATATTCGCGGAGCAGAACAACTACTTGAAAAAATTAAAAATGAATTCAAGAACTACGCAATTATTCCGTGTTCTGCGGAGTCAGAGCTTGCACTCAGAGAAGCCGCAAAAAAAGAACTTATTACCTACTATCCTGGCGATACGTCATTTGTAATAAAAGTGCAATTAAACGACAAACAAACAGCAGCACTCGAGTTCATCAAGAAAAATGTCCTTGAAACACAGGGAAGCACAGGCGTTCAAGTCTGCCTCGATAAAGCCATTTTTGACGTTTTAAAGTATATAGCTATTTTCCCAGGCGGGTTAAATAAGCTCGAAGACAAGGAAGGAAGAAGACTGCCTGACTGCTTTTTATTGCCAAATCGGTCAACCGCACTCGACTTCGCGTTCAAAGTGCATACTGATCTGGGAAAGAATTTTGTGAAGGCGATTGATGTCAAGACAAAAAAGGTAGTAGGAAAAGACCACGTTCTTCAACATAGAGATCTCATAGAGATTAAGACATCTGCGTAGTAAACTATTAAAAGAATAAAGAAACGCCTTCGTGATGCGACGCTGGGTGTTCATTCTTCTGCTGTTTCTCATTAGCGGCTGGAATTGGAAGACACATCAGGCAATTGCCGATTCGTTTTTTTACAGTTTACCTGAAAGCCTGCAAAACGAAATAAATCGTACTGCTCTTGAGGAAGGATCGATTACGCCAGACAAAGTATTTAAGGATTTTAAGAACCATGGCTATCCCTTTTCAAAAGAAAAAGCAGACGAATGGCTCGAGAAGGCAAAACAGCATCGTGCGAATGCAGAGTTCAATGAAGCAAGCTATGCGCTAGGTATCGTTACGCATTATATCTCTGATTCGTTTGCTGCTCCGCATAGTATCAGCGGGGAGCCGTACTGGCTTCACACCGCCTACGAGAACCAAGGATCGTCTGTTTACCTGCTAATAACCTGTTTAAATCAAACACAATCTCTCGAAACAAGCGTTGAAGAGGGAAACACATGGGATCTCTGGGTGGAAACGCGAGAGAACGTAATTCCACAACGTGCAGTTCAGCGTGCCATGGCCGAAGTATACGGAACCCTATTCCTTTTTGTCAATGCACAATGCGTTACTCAAGCAACAAAGATCGAAGAAAGAGAATTTACCATAACGTTGAAGGGATACGGCAGCATGCTCTTCGCAGTAATGCTCATACTGATGCTTCTGAAGTCTTTGCTGAAGGATCTACGAGAACAGCCGCTTCAACCAGCGAAGAAATCGTTGAAAGAGGCTTAATTTTTCTTCAACAACAGGAGGTTCGACGTCAGACTCTTCTTCAACAGGTTGCTTTTCCGTGAGTCTCTCACAACAGCACACATAGTCTGTTGCGCAATAACCAAGTCCTTGAAGTTTTTCATTCTCTTTGCACAAGGGAACTGAAGGGTTCGAAGGCAACGGTCGGCATGCAGCGTTACCGAATTTTTTTTCACGGCAGAGATCATCACAGGTGGTTTCCTCACAATCTGAAGAACATTTTTCGCCAGTTTCACAAAAACCATCGCCGCAGACAAATTCATAGTCTTTTTTCGCGCGTTCAACAACAATAAATCCATTTTCTTCGCGGACAAGGACAAAATCAAAGTCTCTCAATTCAAAAGCATAGTCTTTCTTGTAGCCCGTAATCACATGTGCAGCTCTGCTAATGTCGTCTGTTGTTGTCCCTGAAACAATCAGATCCTCGCCCATCACTCGAATGATACCGACGCCTTGAGGATACGACCAGTCTTTGCATGAAAGAGGGATCAAGGAGTTCCCGCACGGATGGCCAACAAGAATGTTGCTTTCCCGCGCGCTCACCTGGCTTTCAAGAACGATGTCAAGATCAATTTTTTTCTCTGTAGCAAGCCATACCACAATCGTGGACGCAGCCAAGCTATCGCCGCTTGTCCCATTTAGCCCAACAACCACATTATGGTGGACATCAAGTTTCTCAAGATAATGATAGATGTCTTCTTCTGCAGAAACAACAGTCATCACACTGATAAGGAGAATAACCCACAAGAAGAGACGATTCATGATAAAGACCTGAGTAGCACGTATCCTTTTAAATTTTTTTCATGGTATTCTTTTGCTTTCTTCGTAAGTTCTCCGTTCGACAGGAATAAGACGGGAAGCTTCTTTGCCTGTCCCTTTTGGAAACTGAGACTCAAATCTGCATTAGAAATCTTTTTTTTGTTCTTCGCGATCAGGAAGAAGTCAAGAGGACCAACAGGCGAAGGGATTTTCACCAGAAGGTGGGACTCTCTATTTTTTCGCACGACTTCTTGTTCCAGCACGTGAATGGTATTCGTTTTTAGATAGGAGTGCACGGCGTCAGTGAAAGAAGGGGCATCAGCAACGAGGGTTTTTTCAGCGGGAGCGGCAGGTTGTCGTACCTGAAGCTGAGGTGATGGCGTGAGAGTGGGCGTTGGAATCAAGGGCAGGGAAGGCGCAACAATAAGCGGTTCTTCTGTTTTTTTATGGAACAACGCAAGATCCTGTTCAGGACTTAAGTACCATTGCCAAAGGTTTTCTTGCCCATCTGACGTAAGGACCTGTCGCGGTATCGCAAAATCTTTCAGGCTGCGTAAAGCAACGCGTATTGCTGGAGGTATCTCTTGATCCTTGAGTATTTTTTGTTCCTTAAGATAGGTATATGCTTCACGTTCCTTTTGTCCAAGTCCTGCATAAAGCATGCTGAGTCTTTCCTCTTGTCCAGCAGTATAATACACAGGGCTGCCGCCAATTTTTGCCGTGCTGACTTTGACGAGCTTTTGTGAGACAAGATCAGATAAAATGGCTCCTGCAATGATGCTGCTCATGTTGATCTCCTTCGCCACGTTAACAGGCAAGACAGGGCCTCGTAGGCGCACAAAATGAAGAACCTTGTCGCGGAGATCTTTGATGGCGAGCATAGTATTTTTGGTGAGTCGCCGTTCTTTTAAGGTTTTGTGTGATGAAAAACAAAAAGATTAAATACGATGAAACGTCAGGGGATAGAATGGAGCAAAAAGAGGTGTTGATTGCTGCTATTGCAGTGATAGCAGTATTGACGTTTGTCTATATTAAAGTGATCTATTTTTCTGACGTCTTTACAGACGAGGTTGTCATTGAAGAACACGAGGAGATTGTTCCCGATGTGCCTGAACCTGTTCTTCAACAATCTGAAGAAACGCTCATCGATGAGGAACTAGTGCCAAATGCAGACACTCCTGCGAAGCCAAAACCTGCTGAAGAGCTGGCGCCTGGTTTACGAAATATTCAATATACCGTGAGTGACTTTCTCAATGGCAAACCGGACTACGAAGTGCTGATGAATGCGACACATCGTAAGATTATCTATGCCGAACGGGATATTTTTAATGAGGTCTATTTTGACACCGTTTATCTTGACATGAAAGAAGGCCGTGCGGTAGGATATTGTGAATCTGCATCATGCAAAAACAAAGAACAAGGAGCTATCTTAATTTACACGAAATACCAATTGATAACGCCCCTGGATTGGAAACAAATGGTGGAAACTGCAGAGGCGCAAAACGGAACCTATATTGGGGGAAAAGATACGGTCTATAAGACTATGAATAATGTGCAGGTCTGGCTCGATGCTTATTACGGGCTGCCATTGAAGGTGCAAGAAAGTACAAATGAACCGGTCTATTTCACCTATGCTGAAATAAACAATCCCAACGTGAATCCGGCTCCAGCAAAAGGATTTGAGATAGCCAGCAGTTAAACGAGATTTAATTACCACTTTAAAAGAGTAACATTTATATAGGGGAAAAATACCTCTCCAGTAATGGCATCGCTCATTCACGTCGATCAGAATGTTCGGCATTCCTTCTATAATGTGCGGAACGATATCATCAAGTTGTCAAACCAGCAAATACAAATTCTCGAGCGGTTAAAGCAGATCGAAGCAGATATTCGGGTGTTGCGCGCTCCAGCAACAGTCATTCAATCAAAGACATTGGCGGCAAAGTTTGTGGCAACGCCAGATAACAAAGAATTTCATGTTGAGCATTGTATTCTTGTCAGAAGCACGAATCCAGAACGAACACGCGTGTTTTATTCAGCAGCAGACGCACAAGAACAAGGATTCGAGCCATGCCTCTGTGTTTCTAAGAATTAAGGTCTCGTCCACGCAACAGAATAATACGTCACATCATGCTCATCATCAACGATGCCT
>CAYJLN010000026.1:0-1777 GCA_964371275.1 Candidatus Woesearchaeota archaeon | reverse complement strand
ATGCCTAGGAGCAATCGTTTTCTCGTGGAATGAGCAACTCTATTTTTTGCTGAAAATTCATACCAGGTCAACGTCGATCCTTCATGAATAGGGAACAACACCCATTTCGCATGGTCATCTCCGGGCTTGACGCCACGATCATACACTCTGAAATCAGCACCGAATTTCAACGCAGTTTTGACAATATACCCTCTGCTTCTCATGTCCTTAAACACAATATAGCGGATCCAGAAATTTGGCTCCATCGCTTTTGCTTTTTTGACAAACTGGTCAAAACTGAGCACTTTCTCTTTCTCATCACGAACCTCAACCTTTCCCTTTTCCAAGAGATAGAGCGCTTCAACAAACGAGTAATTGATCTTTTTGTCCTTTGGTTCGCCAAATCTGCTTTCGTGGTACACTTGTCGCGCCGTGCCGCTATCGTCAGCATAGACTCGTTCACCAACCATAGAGAGAGAAAAAACAGGAAGATTGCTGGTGTCAGGAGCAGCATCAGCAGGGATTACCGTCGTTTCGATCAGTTCTTCGTCTTTTTTTGAAGTCTTCTTTTTCGTCGCCATAGAGGGAAAAAAGGGAAATTATTTAAAAAGCTTTGCACGCCATTCCCATGATGGAAATTGTCTTCTTGGGCACGGCAAGCATGGTCCCTACGGAACAGAGAAATCATTCGGCGATCCTCCTGAGGTATAACGAGGAAAACCTCCTGTTTGACTGCGGTGAGGGGACGCAGAGGCAGTTGCGCATAGCGAAGATCGCACCGCCACGAATCACCAGAATATTTTTGACACATTGGCATGGCGACCACTTCTTTGGTCTTCCTGGGTTAATTGAAAATTTATCAAAAAATCACTATCAAGGAAGCTTGAAACTATATGGCCCAAAAGGGACGCAGAAAAACCTGAACCAGCTTGTTGACGCCGTCTTCGTCAGAAAAAAACTAACCATCGAAGTGAACGAGATCAAGAAAGACGGAGTATTCTTAAAAGAAAAAACATTTTCAGTAGAATCAGCAGCACTCGATCATAGTGTGCCGTGTATTGGCTATTCGTTCTACACTCCTGAAACCCTGAAAATAAAGATGGACGTATTGAAAAAATATGGCGTTAAAGGAGGGCCAATTGTCGGTCAATTGCAAAAAGGCAAAGATATTACGGTCAATGGAAAAAAAATAACAGTCAAAGAGGCAACGTTCGTTAAGCCAGGAAAAAAAGTGACTATTCTTCTTGACACCAGAATGTGCAAGAATGCAGTCACGCTGGCAAAAAACGCAGACGTATTGATCTGTGAAAGTACCTTTGCTGCTGATCGCGAGGATAAAGCAAAAGAATTTGGCCATTTGACAGCAGCGCAGGCGGCAACCATCGCGAAAAAAGCAAAAGTGAAAAAACTAATCCTCACGCATTTCAGTCAGGTATACAAAAACCACGACATCATGAAAAAAGAAGCCAAAGAAATTTTTACAAATACAGAACTTGCTCACGACTTCAGTATATTTTCTGTCGAATAAATTAATCTCCGTTTCTTGTTGCTACCTGGTGGTTATTTTTGCCCAATAAGCTTTTATATAACGGATGACCCTACTTCTCGGGGATAGAATCACAACTATGAAATTGCCTCTCTCAAAAAATAAAGTACGTATAATATTTATTCTAGGCATCATTGTCCTTCTTGCATTTTCTCTCAAAGCCGTCTATTCGCAAGACAAGACGCAGCCGAAAACAGCATGTTTATGTCCGCCAGCCGCAAGCAAGGAAGGCAGCGTGTCTTATGACGGATG
>CAYJLN010000025.1:0-12482 GCA_964371275.1 Candidatus Woesearchaeota archaeon | reverse complement strand
GATGAAGAAGTATAATATCACCGTTCTCGATAAAGAACTCGCCTGCGCGCCATTCACAAGCAAAGAAGGGCAGGATTATTATCGCGCGATGGCCTGCGCCGCAAACATGGCGTTTGCGAATAGACAAGTGATTCTCCACCGTATTAGGGAAGGATTTGCAAAGGTCTTTGGTCGGTCAGCAGAAGATCTCGGCTTAGGTCTTGTCTGGGATAACTGTCATAATCTTGCGCGTCGGGAAAAATACAAGATTGATGGCAAGATGAAAGAACTCATCGTCCATCGTAAAGGCGCAACAAAATCCTTCGGCCCTGGTCACGAGGAACTACCCAAAGAATATGCAAAAATCGGATCGCCAATTATTCTTGGGGGATCAATGCAGACAGGGTCATACTTACTAACAGGAACAAAAAAAGCAGAAGAAGAAACATTTTCATCAACAGCCCATGGCTCAGGCAGAACGATGTCGCGTACGCAGGCAAAACACCAGGTCAGAGGAGACCAACTGCAACAAGAAATGTGGAAAAATGGTATCTATGTGCGGGCCATGTCCATGTCAGGTCTAGCAGAAGAAGCAGGATTTGCCTACAAAAATATTGCCGACGTGATCGAATCTGTTCATGAGGCAGGCATCTCAAAGAAAGTGGTTGGTCTCGTGCCAATCGGGAATATAAAGGGGTGAGGCAACAGCATGGTCTCTCCCAAAAAATTTATCTTTCTTCCCGATATTGCCATTGCAGACGTCGCGTTTGAAGCCTACGGAAAGACATTAAACGAGCTGTTTGACCATGCGGCAGAAGCAACCTGCTCTCTCATGGTTGAGTTCTCTACTATACAACCGAGAATAACCAAAGAAATAAGTCTCACAACAGACACCATTGAAAAGCTGCTCTTTGATTTTCTTTCTGAAATTATCTTCCTCAAAGACGCAGAGAGAATTCTCTTCTGTTCAATCCAAACAACCATCACTGAAGAAAACAAGAAGATTCATCTGAAAGCGACACTCAAAGGAGACAAAATTAATCCGCAGCAACAGAAATTAGGCAGCGATGTCAAAGCAGTCACGTATCATCTCTTTGAAGTAAAGAAAGACGATAAACTTTATAAAGCGCGAGTCATCCTTGACATATGACAAAACAGGTGACTCCATGATCCGCTTCTTACGCGATTTCATCCAGCGCATGATTACCAAGCTGTTTGAAAGGCGCGGCCACATCAAACTTGGTCTCTACGGACCGCCAAATTCTGGAAAAACAACCTTAGCAAACCGAATTAGTAAAGACTGGCTGGGCGAAAAAGTAGGTACGGTATCAAAGATCCCTCACGAAACCAGAGAAATTCAAATCAAGGAAAAAATCCATATTAAACACAAGAACAAAGAGCTCTCATTTAACCTCGTCGACACCCCAGGAATCGCCACAAAGGTCGATTACGAAGACTTCATGAAGCACAAAATGTCTGAAAAAGAGGCAAAATCACGCGCAAAAGAGGCAACTAAGGGCATCATCGAAGCAATCAAATGGCTCGATGAGATGGACTGCGTCGTTGTCGTTCTTGATTCTACCTTAAATCCATATACGCAAGTCAATATCACGATCATTGGAAATCTCGCAGCAAGAAATATCCCTGTCTTAATCGTAGGAAACAAAATCGATCTTAAAAAAGCAAACACGCGAAAGATTGAAAATGCCTTCCCGCAGTATGACGTCGTTGGCGTGTCAGCCGAAAAGGGAACCAACATGGAAGAGTTTTATGAGTCATTGTTTAGGGTACTAAAATGAAAAAAAGAGAGGTGTTAAGATGTTAACGTTGCAGTTTGTCCCGTACTCAGA
This sequence comes from Candidatus Woesearchaeota archaeon, assembly GCA_964371275.1. Classification (GTDB taxonomy): domain Archaea; phylum Nanobdellota; class Nanobdellia; order SCGC-AAA011-G17; family UBA489; genus CAYJLN01. The sequence continues at coordinate 10,653 of CAYJLN010000025.1, read as the reverse complement.
GATTGAGAAGCTGGACGCGGAGGAAAGAGTAGCAAAAATAATCGATCTCGTGAAGGAAGACAAGATCGTATTAATGCAAGGACGACTGCATCCTGAGGAAGAAGCCTTACTGATTGAGCGCACGATGTCCCAGATTGAGGAGGCATTCAAAGGCATCGAATTATGCACCATTTATCCGGAAGAAAAAGACCTGCCAGTCTTCGGGCGATTTAAAAAAGAAATGATCAAGCGCATTATTGGGAATAGAGATGGCGTAACGATCGTTGGCCCAGCATCGGTCGTCAAAGAAATCAAGCGAGATTTGAATAACATCCAGTTATTCATGCGTAAACCAGGATATGGCGGCGTTATAAGGAGATCATCAAAATCCTCGCGAAGATCATCACGATCATCTCGGCGATCGTCACGAACAAAATCCACACGTACCAAGAGACGGAGACGCTAAATGCCTCACCAGTGCGTCCATTGCAATACTTTGTATGACGATGGCGCAAAAGAAATTCTCACAGGATGCCCCTGCGGTTCTCGATTTTTCTTCTTCATGAAGAAGCAGGACATTGAAGAAGTCAAGAATATTGCCGTGAACTTGACTGAGAAAGAAAAAGACCAGATCGAAAAAGACGCGCTCGAATTGGTTGGTGAAGAACAGCCAGAGAAACCAATTATTCTCGATTTAGAGTCCATACGAATCGTAAAGCCCGGGAAATTCGAACTTGATCTTGTGGAGATCTTCAAGGGAAAGCCCTTAGTCTATAAGCTTTCTGAAGGAAAGTATATCATTGACGTGGCTTCCGTGTTCAAAAGCACATCGCCAGAAGAAATACAAGAAGAAACAGAGACAACGAGAAAAAAATAAATTTTTTAATTTCTCAAAAAAGACAAAAGGTTACGCGCAAACTATTTAAGGATGCACATCGTCATAAAAGAACGGGATGACAAGCAGAAGCACTGCTGGGAATCTTGAAGGAATTCTTACCACAATACCAATTAAACCAGCACCAAACGAAACACCAATACTAAATGGATGGGTCAAACCAGTCAGTGCATCCGTGCTGTATCTTGCTACAGGTGCATGCGCCTATTTAAGTGTGCGCGACTTTTCTGAAAGAGACTACGTGTCAAGCATTGCGTTAGGATTATTAACGGCCCTATCTTTCAGTACAGCATTGGGTGTGTACTTTATAGACAAAGTATTCCCTCCGCAAGAAGAAGACTGGCGAAAGAAGCAGTAAAAAAATTTATTGTGGTGGGCTTCTCAAAAGTTTACGCGCCAGACGATCAACAACTTCTGGTCTGGCGCTCCTTATTGAACACGTTATTCTTTTAGAGAATGCAATCTCATCCAGAATTTTTTTCTCAAGACTGGAAACGGCCCGTTCCTTACCGTGCAGAGTAACAGAAACATGCCCTTCTTCACTTCGTGCATAACGAAGGGTGATGCCATGAGGCACTACATGGTAGGTATGTACATAATCCTTCCCCGCATTGGCGACATCAGAGCCAACAGATTCGGCCCCAATTCTTCGCATATAACGGTGAAAACTATCACTACGTTCTACAAGGATCGAGTGATCCGCAGATTGGGAATAGATAGTTTTTATCATAAGTAGAAAATATATACCGCAGTATATAAATATTATGGTCTATTATTCTATACGTTGCTTTTGAAAAATATGCGGATTCTCCCGAATAAATCGGTGGAGAAACTGTTCAAACAAAGGCGCCCTGCCGCTTTTAATATAAAAATATCCGGCAACAGAGGTCAGAAATGCACCAAGGGAATCCACAATCAGATCACTCATTGTATCCATGAGTCCCGTGCTCTGCATATGTGTTCCAAGAGTATGATCGAAAGAAAATTCAACAATTTCCCACAATGAACCAATGGCAACTGCAAACGTAAAGGAAAAAATAGCAACGAGCAAAGCACTTCCATGAAGTCTTTTTTCATAATACAGCGTGTAAATAATTAAAAAACCGACCATGCCTAATGTAATGCTCGAGCTTCCATGAAGGAGAATATCCCACCACCAGAATTTCTCGTAGTATCCATGGACGCCACCGAGAAAGAGTGTTGCATAAATAAAGAGGACAATAACGGCCTCAAGTTCCGTCGGTAAATAAACTTTGAATCGTCGTTCAATGAGGGCAGGAAGAAAGGTCAAAATGAATGTTAAGCCGCTAATAAAAACAACAAGCCATCGCTGGTCACTAATGGCAGCATAAATAGCTAAAAGCAGCGTGAGGCGAATGGCAGTTGAAATAGTCAGCTGAATCTTGTCGATATGCTGCTTCATACTAGAGCAAGAATAACGGAGTATTTATGGGTTACGTTCAGCTTAAACGAATGGTTTAAATAGAATAATCCGTGCAAAGAATCCAAAAGGGGTCGTAGCATAACCCGGTCAGTGTGGCCGGCTCCAGAGATCGGAGATACCGGCTGATCCAGGTTCAAATCCTGGCGACCCCACTTCTTTTAATTATCGACACGGTAATCGCTATGTTTGGAGCACCCATCAAACGAAAGTCTAGAAATAGTGCTTTTAAGGCTTCCTTCTGAAGAATCATGCAGAAAAACGAACCACTAAATTTATAAAGAGGGATAAATGCATCCTTTTCAGTATACAGAGGTTCCGTAAAAAGAATCTCCCGTATAACTAAACCAATAAGGTGAATGTAAAAAATGAATAGAGAACGCAACGGCGGATTCCGAGGAAACTTTGGGCCGCGAGAGATGCACAAAGCAGTGTGCTCAGACTGCCAACAGGAATGTGAAGTTCCGTTTAAGCCTATGGAAGGCAGACCAGTCTATTGCAAGAACTGCTACCCTAAACACAAGAAAGAATAAGAATATCACTATTCTCATATTCGTCTTGTACTAATTTCTTTTTTTCTTTTCTTTTTTATGCATGAATGATCTCAGAGGCTGCTCTCCTCACGCGATTCATGAAAGCAAGTCCTAATCCCTTGTCGTCAACACCTTCTAGTAAAATAAGCTCGATGTTCTTGCGGTCACACTGACGAAGAGTCTTAAAGAGAAGCCGCGCATGATCAGATGCAGTTACTCCTAGAGAAAAAAGATTCTTTGTAGGATACGTCGAAGAGTGTGTTGTGAGCACAGCGACAGAGTGTTCGGAATACTGACAAAGCAAGTGAAGAATCCGTTGGGAAACAGCAGATGCAGATCCTTCGACGAGAATAACCTTGGCATGTGGTGCGTAATGTGTATATTTCATGCCTGGAGAAGGCACAGAGCCAGAAGAAGAATGTCCATGAATACTGCGATGCACACGAATTGGACCAATGACTGATTCAAGGTCTTCTGTCGTCACGCCCCCCGGTCGTAAAAGAACAGGTGTTTTTTTCGTTATGTCAAGCACGGTCGACTCAACGCCAATAGATGTTTCTCCGCCATCAAGGATAAGGTCAATCTTTCCAAAGAGATCTTCCTTCACATGATCCGCAGAAGTAGGGCTTGGCCGTCCAGACAAATTCGCACTTGGTGCAGCAATCGGCGTTTTCGCGTCTCGAATCAGGGCAAGTGCAACAGGATGATGTGGCATCCTCACTGCAACTGTGTTCAACGATGCCGTGACAAGGGAAGGAACGCAAGCAGACTTTTTGAAGATCAACGTTAAGGGTCCGGGCCAAAAAAGATCCATCAACCGAAAGGCAACAGCAGGTACTTTAGAGACTAAGGTCGTAAGCTGCGACTGGTTAGCAATATGCACGATCAACGGATTATCCGCAGGCCTTCCTTTCGCTCTGAAAATCTTGGCGACCGCATCAGAGTTCAATGCATCTGCACCAAGACCATAAACCGTTTCTGTGGGGAACGCAACCAATTTTCCCTTGCGAATGAGTTGCGCTGCTTCTACAATTAATTTATGATCCGTCGTTCCGCCAGTTAAATGATAAAGTAGCGTAGTGACCATATAAATGGCAGGAAAAGAATGATATAAAAAACCTATGAAACACAAGATATTTAAGGCCAAAGAAAGGAGTCTTCATCCATGCCACAAGAAGAAATGAATCACGAATCACCATCTGAGCTTCCAACAGTGGTCTTGCGAAAAACAAAGAAAGTCTCGGACTGGACAGTAGAAGAACTGGATCTTGAATGTAAAGGGCTCACCATGGATGAGGCCCTGCGCGGCATCAAAGAACTTCTCAGATTGGCGAAAGAAGAAAAATAAAGTTATCGCATAATAGGTTACTCCAATATAGAGAAAGCTTTATATATGTATAATACCATTCGCAAGTAGTTAAAATGGCGCCTTTACGATACACAGGTATTCTCGTGTTCGCATTACTTTTTTTAGCTCCTGCGGGTATAGCAGGAAAAACAAGCGACACACATCTTGAGATCCTTGGGATCAGTATTCCTGAACAGGGATTGCACTGTGTAAAACAATTCACCTTGTTTACTGACATTCAAAACACGGGAAAGACAGATGAATATGTAACGATCCAGCTCCTCAATCAGGTTCTTGGAATCAATGAGGTCTCTCCCTTGTCGCTTCTTGAAGCAGGCAGAATCAGCACGACCACATTCATGATCTCCTTGCCAGAAGAGCCAAAAGGAACCTATGAAGTTGAAATTCTGGTAACAGCAGGGCAAAAAATCACGCGCCTCTTCAAATCATTTACCTTTGCAGGCTGTGAGCAAGAAACAGAGCGTCAAATCATGCCAAAGCCCGTATTTTCACCAGAAGTAACAGCAAAACAGCCTGAACAAGAGACGATGTTCAGCATACCGATGGTCGCAACAGCGCTCTTGGTAAGCATCCTAGTCTTCCTCATCATTATCTACCTCATCCACCAAGCGCGAGAAGCGTAAAGGCGAAATGTTATCACTATCGAAAGGTTTATATAGGAGTCATAACTACGCAATAGCAACATAAAAGAGGCAGAACAATACAAGTGATGTGAGGGGGTTTATACACACAATGAAACTCAAATTGTTCAGTATCGCGATATTGCTTATTGCCGCGCTTGTTCTTACGCCGCAGGCAAATGCAGACTCACCAAATTACGATATTCTTCGCATCGAGGTCAATGACCTTGAAGCATTCCAGCAAGGATCAACATCCAGCATTCCAAACCTGAATCTTGAACTGCTCGACACGCTCAATGTTCAGCTCACGTTGCAAGGTGCAACTAGTATCTCAGGTAGCTTTGTTGATGATGTTGTCTGTGAATCTAAAATATTAGGATACGAATTTGGCGCATTATCAGACCGAACGCCAATCTTCACTGTTGAAGAGAATTTGGTCTATAGCAAAGTCATGAACATCCCTATCCCAGATGATATCGATGCATCTGAAAGCTATACGCTCAGAATCGAATGTTCTGATCCGATTGATGAAGAACAGATGGAATTTAACATCATTATCAATGAAATCAGACACTACTTACGAATTTTTGACGTTATTACCAGCCCAAGCAACAAAGTTGGCGCTGGACAACCAGTCATCACGACCGTTCGCTTGGAAAACCGAGGTCAGAAGGAAGAAGATGACATTCGTGTCACTGCTTCTATCTTAGAGCTTGGCGTTTCCGCAACAAATTACCTTGATGAACTCGTTACTCTTCAGCAAGAGGAAAATGAAGACTTCCTGTTCGAAGAGGAAGCACAAGGTCAAATTGATTTGTTACTGAGAATCCCGCAAGACGCACCAACAGGCGAATACACGCTGCGCGTTGATGTAGAATACAATCGAGGACACAATGTGATCTCCGAAACCAGACGAGTCTTCGTTGAAGGCGTCAAGGCTGAAGAGAAAGCAGAAACTGTCCTGAACATTGATGCAACAAGCAAACAGGTAAACAAGGGAGAATCAGCAACATACACCTTAACAATTGCAAACTTGGGAACAGACAAAGGCATCTATTCCGTCATGCTTGATGGTCTCACTGCAGACCTTCAAGGAACTGTTGAGCCTGGATTCCTGACAGTCTTGCCAGATTCTACTGGCCAGGTCAGAATCACCGTTACTCCAACGACAGATGCTGAAATGCGAGATCACACCTTCGTGGCAAACGTCATGCTTGGCAAAGAATTGATCAACCAAGTCACCTTGCACACAAAAGTTGCTGGTGAAAAGAAAGAACAAGCATCAGCAGCAGGCTTTAAGATGGTCTTGGCAGTGTTATTTATCATCTTGGTTGTTGTCTTGGTAGCGCTCGGCCTGTTCATCGCCTTCAGAAAAGAAAAGGAAGACACCGCAGGCGCAGAGATGCCAACTGAAGCGCAAGCACAAACCTATTACACCTATTACCCAAAGAACTAAGGTTCTTTGAGTCTTCTTCTTTAGTTTTCTTTTGTCCGTTTGTCCACAAGCCAGCAAACTAAATCTTTATAAATAAACAATAGTTAAGGATAATGAAGGGTATAAAGGAGGGAAAAAGGTGGATATCAGAAAAACAGGGTTATTTCTCGTTCTCGTTATTAGTGCTGCAGTACTCTACACGCATTTTGTACAATTTCGTTATACGAATTATCATAAAGATTATGATCCGTACCTAAGCTTGCCTGGTCGATTACTCAAGGAGCAAGGTGGTTTTGTCCCTGCCGATCCAACACCTGCAACAGGATATGCGATAATCCAGCGGCCTGAGAAACGCGTCTTTGTCTCAAGTAGAAATTACAAACCATCAGAACTTAGAGCATCAGCGGGGAATGGTGACTCATTGTGCCAGGAATTGGCTACCCAAGCAGGTTTTTCTGGGAAATGGGTGTCTTGGACGAGCGTCCTCTCAACAACAACAAACAGCAACGCGAGAAAAAAGATAGTCGATGCGGTCTATACCCGTCTTGATGGCCAAATTATTGCGAGAAGTAAGAACGATCTTCTCGATGGAAGTTTGCTTAACCCCATTGAAGTAACAGAACAACGCGGAAAGAAAGAAACAGAAGTCTGGACAGGAACGCGCTCAGATGGAAGCGCAAATGACGGGGATTGTAATGACTGGACCTCTGACCAGACTACAAAGAAAGGCACAACAGGTATGAGTACTTCGGTGACGGGAAGTTGGACAAAGAATCGTGATAGTGGATGCAATAATGCAAAAGCAGTCTATTGCTTCGAGCAGTAAACTCCCTATTCTTTTTTGATAAAAAATGAAATCAAAGATCGTAGTTTTCTGGTGCATCTTCCTCATTGTTCCCATCGTCATTGCGCTCACAGAGGAAAAAGTCATTATTCAGGCAGGCGAAAGTCTTCTTCGCAATGGGAAGAATATCACTTTTACAGGCATCAGCGGATCAGAATTGAATTTTGACGTTGATGGCGTAACAGAGGCAGTAAAAGTTGGAGAAGAAGAATATATTGGGGGCGTCACCATTGCCGTTTCAGAATACTCAAAATCACCAACAATTGCAATTATTAATATATCCATCGATTTCACCTGCGGCGACGGAACATGCAGTGACAAGGAAAGCAACCTTATTTGCTGCGCAGACTGCGGATGTCTCGGCTTAGGAAAATTATGCCAAAGCAACCGCTGTATCGAGAATATCTCATCGTCCTATTCAGAGTATGAATGTAACACGAATGCAGACTGCGGCAACCGAACCTGTCTCCTCGGCTTCTGCGACACGTCAATAACCCCTTATCAATGTGGGTACAATCCTATTACGGCCTGTATGACAGGAGATCAATGCTGTCCAGAGGTATGTGACACGCAAACCGACAGCGACTGCGCAACTGTTGATAAATGTAAAGCATCTGTAGACTGCGACGACGGAAATGCCTGTACAGAAGATTCGTGTAGTGGAACACCAAAGCGATGTGCCTACGCACAAGCAATTGGGTGTACGCTGAACGGAAAGTGTCTTCCATCAGGATCAATTGATAAGGGAAGATTCTGTGCAGCGTCGTCATGGGAATACCAAAAGACAACAGACGCACCATGCCAAACAGATTATGAATGCATCAGCGGTTCATGTGCGTTTGAGAAATGTCGTGACCAAACCAACAGCACGCCATGGTATGTAAAAACACTCATATTCGCAGTGATCCTTCTCGCAGGCATGGTTCTCTTCTATACTGCCCTGCAAAAAAGAACTAAACCCCGACAACCTTTGTCGGGTCAACCGTAATTCCGCCAGGATCGATAATGACTTTAAATGTTTCTTCAGGCGTCTTTGTTCCACGCATCTTCAGCACCTCAATCGCACGATAGCGGATGCCTTTGCGCTTGAAATGATAAAGGATAATAATGCCGTCAACCTCAAATTGAAGCTGAGAAGTCACATCTTCCTGGGATATTTGGACTGCCTGGGAAGTAAGCAATGCGGTGCACCCCCAGCGATTAATGAGCTCAAAAAGGGCAAGCGAGGATTCTTTCTGTGTAAGATCATCTTGGAACAGCATCGAAAACGACGTAATAGAATCGATGACAAGGCGTTTTGCCTTCATTTGGGTAATGACGACATCGATGGTGCCGCCACCTTCAACAAGCACGCGCTTAATCTGTTCTGGGGTGTACTCTAAGAAACGGAACAAACCCATTTGCTCATATTTTTCAAGGTCCCATCCAAAATCGCGCATGTCGTCATATAGCTTTTCTTTTTTTTCTTCAAACGTAATATAAATTCCTGCTTCGCCGCGTTTGAATCCTTCGATAAGAAATTGGACTGCCATGGTCGTTTTGCCAGATCCAGGACCGCCGCAGACAAGATTAATGCTTCCTCGTTTAAATCCCCCCTCGATCATTTTATCAAATCCAGCAATTCCCGAAGGTATTCGTTGTTCTTTTGCCATTTTAAGTTTCCTGTTCAACAAGTGAGAAGGGAATTTGTTCAGGGAAGATTTTCATTCCTTCTGGGTCTAAAGTTAAAGGATAAATTCCTGTCATATGTTCCTGGCCGCGAATTTTTGCAATGGTAACGCAGCGTTCGAATGAAGCACCTTTGCGTATTTTTGTGATAAAAACGAGCCCGTCAAAAAGAAAATCCTCGGTGCGGTAGATCATATGGTCAAGATGGCCAACATCTCGTTCAGCTGTGACTACAAGGGTGACCTTACAGCGTTTCATACTGCTGATGAAATTAGCGATCTCCTGTCGAAATTCCATTTCTGATTTCTCAATATACTTAAAGAGCGTGAGCGAATCGAGAACGACGCGTTTTATTTTTTTCTTTGTGATGGTATCGACAAGCGTCCCAAAGGTGAGCATCTTGCCTGTAATGGGTTGGTAAACAATAGTAAGTAATGATTGATAGTTCATAAGATCCATGCCGAGTGACTGTGCATAGTCAATGATGGATTGTTCATCAACTTCGCAACTAATGAACATGGAAGGTTCTCTGTTTCTAATACCTTCATAGACAAACTGCAGCCCAAGAATAGTTTTGCCGACACCAGGCACTCCTGACACGAGAAGAGCAGTATTTTCTTGCAGCCCGCCCCTGAGTAGGTCATCAAATCCCGGAATGCCAGTCTTGATTTTCCCCATAAAAGGTACACTCTAGTTTGAGTATAAAAGCTTTACGACAAAAACAACCTAAAAACAAAAAATGAACGAAAGCTTTATATCCGAACAATAGGTAACAAATACGATGGGTATTAGGGAAAAACTCGAAGAGGGTTTAAAAGAAGCGAAGCAATATGTTGCACTAGCTACAGTTGAAGCAACAAAATACCAGCCGACAAACATCGAAATCATCCATTACCTTGTTGAAATTGAAAATACGCCTGGTGTGTACGTGACCCTGAATAAACCGTACGAAGTCGTGAGGGATTTGCTTAAAGAGAAAAAAATCCGCGTCGATATGATCATCTTCATCGACGGAGTGACAAAAACAGTTGGCGGCGAAATGAAAAAAGAAAAAAATTGCTTGTTCATAGGAAGCCCAGAAAATCTCAGCGACATTTCTCTTGCTATGGATCAGGCAGTACGGGCGATTACAAATAAAGAAAAATTTTTGTTCTTCGATAGCCTAACGACGCTGCTTATCTATAATCAAGTAAGCACTGTTGCAAAATTCATCCATTTTCTCTCGACAAAAATGAGGGTGTGGGGTGTAAAAGGGATTATTATTACCCTGCAAAAAGAATCGAACAAAGAGCTGATTGATGAGCTCAGCCAATTTTGTGATGTCCAACTGGAGCTGTAACCATGGAAAAAAATATGATACAACGTTTCGGGTTTATTGTGATCGGATTAATGGTCTTCTTGCTCTTTGTGAACTATTCAGGGAGCAAAAGCATCACCGGGTTTTCAATAGCAAACCAAATGAGGACCCCATGGCTAAACAGTAATCCGCTGACAATTATCATAGTGGTCTTTAGTATCATTCTCTTCTTTTTCCTCGTTAATCGAGGGAATGCGAAAGAGATGATGAAGAATCTCATTGGGTCCGTTGCTATTTTCATCGGGTTATATGCAATAACAAAACTGGCTCCAACTGCAGATCTCATTGTCGGATTAATCTCACTGACCTTTGGTATCATGGCGATTTTTTGGACAGTAAAGGCGCGCAATGCCCTTTCTGAAAAATCATCGCTCAGAAAATATGCGAATATATCATTCTTTTCGCTCGTGTGTATCCTTGTGTATTCCGTATACGAAACAATCATTTCGATGTACGGCCTTTCGGGAACCTACATGTACCCCAAATACATTCTCATTTCACTCGCTTATCTC
>CAYJLN010000024.1:0-12799 GCA_964371275.1 Candidatus Woesearchaeota archaeon | reverse complement strand
CGATAAGTCTATGCGTCCTGTTGAACTTTTAGGGTTCATTGTTGCGTGCACAGTTTTATCAAGGATTATTTTTTCTTGAAGTTCCATCAGATAAACAACATTGCGCTCAAGAATAAGGCCATCATCAGGGATTTCCTTTTCCTCCCTCATTAATCGTTTGTCTTTAAGATGTGTTTCAATGTTTTGCTCGGGTTTAAACTCCCCATAGAGTGTCCAGAGTTTGGTTCCTACACGAAGATCAAGACTTGCGGGTTGTATTTGATTTTCATGGATTTCTGATTCTGCTGTGATGCGTTTTCCTGCAATCCAGTCTCTTATTTCTTGCGAGGGAACAACTCCTTGTTTTACCATCCGAATCTCCTCGTTAATTCCTTTCTCATGAGTTCTTGCATTTCTTGTTGACCATTAGGAACATACTGGATGATTACTACTCGTTCTGGCTCTTTTCTTGCAATCGCTAAAAAACCTTCGCGCAACTTTCTTTGGTACACAAGACCCATGGTATCAAAGTAATCTTCTTTTCTTTCGACTCTTGCAACTAGTTCTTGCACCTGCTCCGGCTCTGCATCAATAAGGAAGGTAAGATCGGGAACAAGATCATGAGAAGCCGCTTTATTTAAGATTTCGACCAATGGCAGAGGAATCCCGCTTGCATACCCTTGGTACGCTGTTGTTGAATCGCAGAAACGATCGCACACCACTACATTACCTTGTTTAAGCTCGGGTAGAATCACTTTTTCTGTAAAATCTGCTCGTGCTGCTTCAAACAAAAAACAGGATGCTAAGTTTGCTCGTGGAATATTTCTGTCTTTTACAATTCTTCTGATGGCTTCGCCCATTGGTGTGGTTCCAGGTTCTCGGTAGCAACGAACGGTGTGCCCTTTTCCAGCAATAGATTCTGTCAGCAAATGGGCATGAGTCGATTTACCGATACCATCTATTCCTTCATAGGTAACGAATCTTCCCGGATATTTCGTTGTTTCTACCATCTGAATTTCTTCTGTATTTCCCCCCGTATTCTCATCTGCATTATTTGCTGATTGTGTGGTACATACTCGATAACTCTTATCCGTCCAGGATCTTTCTCTTTTATTCTTAAAAATCCTTGTCGTACACTCTCAAGATAAGCTTCTGGTCTACTTTCAAAATAGTCAAGGTCCCCCACTAATTTTTCTCTTGGCACCAGGATTTGCGCTATTTCAGCGTCTATTAAAAATGTTAGGTCTGGGACAACACCTTGGCTTGCAATTTTGTTCAGTTTTTCAATGGTGTCTAAGTCAACGCCTCCTCCATATCCTTGATAGGCTAATGTGGAATCGCAGTATCGTTCGCAAATAACGACTTCTCCATTCGCTAGTCGCGGTCTTAAGACCTCTTGAACAAATTCTGCGCGTTCAGTTTCGAAAAGCAGACATGAAGTCAAGTCAAGACGTGGAATCTCTCGGTCTTTTGCGAGTTTTCGTACAGCTTTTCCCATTCTTGTACTATTTGCTTCTGTACAAACGAAGACTGTTTGCCCTTTTTGTTTTAAATATTCTGCAAGGTGGTTTGCGTGCGTTGTTTTTCCGACGTAGTTTACTCCTTCGAATGTAAGAAATGTGCCTTTCATTGTACTTTTCTCCTTGTTCTCAGTTCTTGCAATCCACGACCATAATCAACTTCAGTTGAGCGGTCAAGGAACAACATGGTCTGATCAAGTATGGGTAAGAATTCCCGGGCAGCAACATACATCATTTGGCATGCGCGCTTGTAATTAATATGCGCTCCTGGCTGTGTTCTGAGCTCAAGGATGTGGTGAAGCTCGCGTGCATTTATTGACAGATGCATCTGCTGGAAGGATGCCAATGGCAATGCGAGAGAGGCAACCCAAGGGTTTGCTTGTTCGGCAAGTCGTTCACTCATTCTTCCGAGAGCATTATAAGCAGTTTCAAGTTCCATTTCTAGCCCCGCTTCTCTGAGTGCTGGTGCGATGAAGAATCCACGACCTGGCTCAAACCGTTCTTGGTCGAGGTTTGTCAAAATGCGGTGCCGTCGCACATCTCGAATTTCGCCAAGAGGGAGCTTCAGAGAAATATCAAAGTCCATCCGTTCAAACGCACGGCCTGGTTTTTGTCTTCTGTTCTGCCGAAGATCATTTCCTATACCTGCATACTCAAGCACCAGCTGTCGTTTCTGCTCTGATGAAAGATGCTGCGCTCCCATCCATGCCTGGTCTAATGATGCGAGTGGATGCCGTTCTGCAATGATTCCTGCAAGAATGCTGTCTATTGATCCCCGTACAACCATATCGATCTCAAAACCGTAGAGCGGATCAGTGACACGGACGAACTCTTTTGTGTATTGTCTGACATCGTACAACCCGAACACGCCATCTTTTTTTGGTTCGGTTGGAATTAATGACGCTGTTGTTGGAACGTCGCGTAACGTTCTAAGAAGACCCCATCCTGCTGCCGATGTTTCAGCTCTAAAGTTAATGGTTGCTGCTGCACGATCACGCAATTTTTTTTGTTCCTGCTTGTCTGAATGTTCACTAAATATATCAAGATCTCCTATGAGAGTTCCAATTACTGGGGATACTTCCCTTCGCAGGAGCTCTGTTAATGCTACTGATTCACCAGTCTGACGTGCGTATCCTGCAACAAGAAGGTCGCGCACGTTTTGTGCATTTACCTGCAAAGCAAGTAACGTTCGTGCAGCGAGAGGGAGTGCATGCCGTACTGTATCAAGGTGCATGGCCCGGATTGTACTTTTGTAGGCGGTGCTTAATTCTTCATCCGCTGGTGCTGCCCATCCTCGTTGTTGTGCAGCGCGTTCAACTTCTGCTCTGAATACCTCGAACTGCAATACTTTTTTGGTCAATTGTTCCATGACTCTCGCACCAAGCCCTTCTTTTTCCTGCCGCATTGCCGCGTACAGATCGAAGGTTCCATCGATAGCTTCCCGAAATTCTGCTTCCAATCCTGCTTGTTTGACGACCGGATCAACGACATAAGGGTAGCTACCTTGGAATTTTTTGTCGAAGGCGCGATATCGCGTTGATTTTTCTATCCCTGCGACCAACCGGTGATGAAGCAACCCCATTGCGTGATACAACGAAACATCATCTTCAATCATTGCCAGGGGCACCATCTGTGCAATAGAGTCATCGCCATACTCCGCATACACTCGCCTGAAGAAATCAATTCCTAACTCATTTACGAAATCAGGGACGTGCGTATCCTGTAATCCTTGTGCGAACTTTTCATCTTCATCCATGAATTTTGCAGCGCGCTTTCTTAAGGATTCGGGCGTACGGCTGCTCATGGATCCAAACGCCCCGGAAAGAATGCCGGGCATCATCAATGCGACTGGTTTGTCGAGATTTGAAAAGAATTTGAGGAGTGCGTCTCTTTTTGCTGGATCAATATCGTCTGGTCGATAACCAACACTCTGGCACAATTCGGCGTCTGACGCATGACGCGCATGATCAATCATGCCTTCTAATGTCGCATTACGCAGAGAACTCATCATAACCCCATCGACGTCATCCTTGTGACGAGTCATATAAACATTTCTACTCTACAATAGTATCATTCTACCATAAGAATACAAGCATCTACATTTGTGCTACGGCATCAATCTGTAAGAGTGACAGCCCTGAACGAATGACGAGTGCAACTGCAGAAATAAGCACGAGACGTACCTCTTTCGTTTTTTGTTCTGCTTTTAAAATTGGTGAATGCGCATAGAAACTATTGAATTCCTGGGATAACTTGATTAAATATTGCGCGAGTATTGATGGCTTGAATGATTTTGCTGCTTGTTCTAGTATCCCAGGGTAATTACCGAGCAGAGAAAGGATCTGCTTTTCTTCCCCGCTAAAACAGTTGTAGTCGATCGTTGTTGGCACTTTTTTTCCATACTTACCTAAAATTGATTGAATGCGTGCATGTGTATATTGAATGTAGGGCCCTGTTTCTCCTTCAAAACTCAAGAAGTTATCCATATCAAATATAATGTCGTTGTTTCTGTCGTTTGAAAGATCATTGAAGATAATCGCCCCTACACCGACTGCTTCCGCAACTTTGTCTTTGTTCTTTAGTTTTGGATTTTTTTCTTGAATGATTTTCTTTGCCAGATCGATGGCTTCTGTAATAATTTCATCCATGAATACAGTCTTCCCTTTACGAGTGGATAGTTTTTTTCTGTCTTGGTCAAGATACAATCCATGTGTAATATGGACGCATTCTTTTGCCCAGGTATAACCCATCAGCTCAAGAATTTTGAATAACTGCTGGAAGTGAAGTCTTTGTTCGGAACCAACTTCGTATAGAAGCTTATCTGCGTTGTATGTTTTTTTTCTGTATAATGCCGCTGCAAGATCCCTCGTGATGTAGAGTGTTGCACCGTCTTTTTTCTTAATAATCGCAGATGTTAATCCCTGCTTTTCGAGATTTACGATTTGCGCACCTTCGCTTTCTTCCAGCAGTTGTTTTTCTTCAAGTTCTTTGATCACCGCATCCATTTTGTTGTTATAGAACGCTTCTCCTTCGTACGATTCAAAATCTACCTTTAATATTTTGTAGATCTTTTTGAATTCTTTTAAACTCAGATTTCTGAACGTTTTCCACAGTTGAACTGCTTCCTTGTTGCCTTCTTCGAGTTTCTTGAACCATACTCGTGCTTGTTCTTCCAACAAAGGATCTTTCTCTGCTTCTTCATGGAACTTCACATAGATGTTAAGGAGATACTTAATGGGATCCTTCATTAATTCGGCTTTCTTTCCCCAGCGCTTATATGCAGTAATGAGTTTCCCAAACTGCGTTCCCCAGTTACCTAGGTGATTGACGCGCACAACTTTGTATCCTTGCGCAACAAGAAGGTGGTGGAGCGCATTTCCAATAATCGTTGAACGCAAATGGCCGATGCCAAATGGCTTAGCGATATTTGGGGAAGACATATCAAGAACGATTGTCTTTCCTTTGCCCTGTTTTGAATAACCATATTTCTCTTTTTCCTTCAGTATTCGTGGCAGGATTTCTTTTGCCAAGGATTTTTTGTTGAGGAAGAAATTAACATAGGGTCCCTTTGCCTCGACCTTTTCGAAGATATCGGCCTTGAGCTTTTTGCTGAGGTCAATGGCAATATCATTTGGATTTCGCTTGAGTGTTTTTGCAAACGAAAAGCAGGGCAACGCATAATCGCCGAGTTCTGGCTGCGGCGGCACTTCGAGCATCTGTTCGACGTCTTCACCAAGAAGGCGCTTTAAGAGTGCAGCAATCTGTTGCCGAGAGTTCATACTCTTCTCTAGAAAAAGAGTAATTTAAATATCTTTGGAACACGATAATAATAAAAAAGAGAAGAAGAGTTATTTGCCGTTTCCTGATGTCCTTGACGCAGCATCCCAGGAATCCCAGTTTTTGTTGAACATTTCTTCCATGGCATTGGCAAAGTACGGGGTGTTCACCCAGACGCCAACATCGTAGGTTGGATGCACTTCTTCGTCATGCAAGACCATGAACAGCAGTTCTTTGCCGTCAATGATGCAGAATCGCCCGTTCACTTTGTCCGTGTGCTTCACTTCGGCAATTTTTGACAAGTCTTGGATGAGTTGAGCGTTTTCCTTTGTTGCTGGGAACGCAACTCTGATTTTGACGCCCTTCTTCTTGAGTTTTTCTAATTCTGGGCGAAGCGCTTCCATTTTTCTGACGACGCCTTTCGATGTTGTCATGATCGTCACTGATTTCTGCGCGTTCTTCACCATTGATTCAAGGTGCGCATAGATATTGTGGCGACCACGAATAGCACCAGATAAGTCTGATGGTTCAATAAACTCAATTCCTTGCGTATAGAGCGTATTTAACTCTTCAACGACTTCGGTTTCTTTGACGTTATCGAGGAGTTTGATCTTTTCTGTTGATTTGAGCGCGATGTATTTTTTCACGCGTTCAACAACTGTTTTTGGCTCTACTGCAAGATATTTGATTGGTTTTCCGAGTTTCATGACGACAAAACCTTTCTTTTCAAGGCTTTCTAGGACGTCATAGGCTCGAGAACGAGGAACATTACCGATATCAGATAATTCTCCTGCTGTTGACACACCACGAGAAAGAAGCGCTGTCCAAATTTTCACCTCATAAAGGTTAAGATCGAATAGATTTCGTAATTTATTGAGAAACTCATCTTTTACGATCATTAATAACTCCCTCCTGAGATCACCCTCTTTTTTTCAAAATGCGTGCGATTGTTTTAATTGTTGAGTAATAGTATCCTGCACCCCTATATAAAGATTATTATCGTTCAGTTACCATATCTATTGAGTATTCAATAGTTGCTTATGTTTTCGACTTCTTTGCGTGCTGCGTCCTATAGATTAGTTTTACCATCTCCATGGTGGAAATTTCTGAAACGGGCTTGTCTTCTCGAATGGATTTTATTCTGGGGAAGCGGAGAGCGAAGCCTGATGTGTATGTCGGTGATTGCTGGACTTCCTCGTACTCTACTTCCAGCACAATTTCTGGTTCTACGGTGACTTCTTTCCCTTTCTGGTCTTTGATCAGTGGTTTCAGAACACGCGTCATTTCTTCAAACGTGACTTCTCCGCCTGATTCTTTTTCTTTGAGTCCTGTAGACACACGGCCGACTTCAACGAACTGGCCATTTTCTTTGCAGGCGATGGTGTAGGAGGTTAACCACGTCGCTCTTTTTCCTTCACCATACTCTGCCTTCACAATAACAACATCAAGCGGTTCAAGGACAGACTTTAACTTCAGCCACCCACCCACATATCTGCCCGGAATATATAATGAATCGAGATTTTTAATCATCACCCCCTCATGACCTGCATTAAGTGATTTTTTGAAAAATTCCTCTGCCTCTTTCGCATTGCCTGTCACGATCTTTTCGGTGAGGGTGGTTTTCCATCTTGATTTTTTGATTGTCTTTTCCAAGATCGAACGTCGTTCTTTTAAGGGCGATTCAATCAGTTCTTTGCCGTTTAGATACATGATATCAAAAAAATTGATCTCGACAGGGAATTTTTTTGCCATGTCGTCAATATCGTACTTGCGCTTAATGCGCTGCGACATTTTTTGGAAGGGCAAATAGTATTTCTTGTCTGGATCAAATCCAATGGCTTCTGCATCAAGAACTGCGTTTTTACACTCGATAGCATCCTTTACTGCTTTGACCACATCTGGGAATTGCTTCGTGACATTATCGAGACGACGTGTGAACAACAGAACTTTGTCTTTGTCTATGTGGATCTGCAGCCGAAACCCATCAAGTTTGTACTCAAACTGCGCTGGTTTTCCGAGATTCTCGAATGCGTCGTCAATATCTTCAGCAATCAGTGAGAGCATTAATTTGAGAGGCTTTCCAGGAGTTAATTGAATGTCGTCCAGCCTGCCTTTTTTTGCTGCTAACGCTACTTCGCCATAGTCATTGAGAATATTAAATGCGCGTTCGATGTGCGGGATCTCTGTTGTAAATGCCTTGGCGATGGCGTCTCGCACAATTCCTTCTGCTGTTCCCACGCGAAGGACTTCGAGAACGGTACGGACAATAAACCGCGATTCTTCTGCTGATGATGAGGTGAGAAGCTCCGAGACAAGACCAATCTTTCGATCTACTGTGCCTTGCCCTTCGATGTCTGCCAATTTTCTCACGTTATCGGTGAGTTTTTTCACGGTAATCTTTTTTGTTGTTAAGGTCATCTGGCTCTTTTTTTTCACCAACTGCTCGATAACAATGCCTAAATCCCCTGTTTTGCTCCATAACTTTTCAACGTCCTTAGGATCTGTTCCTGTTGCTGCGGCAATCGCTTTCAGCATCAATCGAGAGCTGAATCCAATTTTTCGTTCGTCCCAGTTTGGAAAGACACGCCCTTGGAGAAGGCAAACGACGGTTGATAGTTCATCCGTAGGCACTTTTTTTAAGAAGAGGGAAAGAATTTCTGTTTTTTCAAGACGCTTTGTTGTTTTTTCAAGCTGATTATAGATATCAACCAGTTCCTTATACTCCATAGAAAGTCATATAAAGTCGCTGCATTTAAAGGTTTGTATGGATCTTGATGCGTGCATCAGAAACCGACGCAGTTGCAAATTCTATCTGAACAAACCTGTCCCTTCCCATATGATTGCTGATGTTTTGGACGCCGGAACATGCGCGCCATCGGCGGCAAATCTGCAAAATTGGATCTTTATTGTCGTCAAAGATGAAGAAAAACGCCACGCGATTGCACAAGACTGCCTGAAACAATTCTGGATGAATGAAGCGCCTGTCCATATTGTTGTCTGCAATGATAAGAGCAAGGTAAACGCGTTCTTTCCGGACAGGGGCGACTTGTACTCTTCTCAAGCATGCGCCCTTGCTGCCCAAAATATCATGTTAAAGGCAGAAGAACTTGGTTTAGGGACATGCTGGGTTGGGGGTTTTGACGTTAACGCGATCCAGCGTCTTTTGAAGATCCCCGAAGACATTGTTCCTGAAAGTGTCATTACGCTTGGCTATCCTGAACATTTTGAAAAACCCCTACGACGTGATGCTGTTTCCACAGCAACGTTTTTTGAATCGTATGGTAACAAGTCCGACCTTCATAGCATTTTCCCTTTGCGCACGTCTGCAGATCGGTTAGGAAAGCATGTAGGCAAGGAATCAACGACCGTTGTGAAAGAATTGAAAGATCTCTTTAAACGACTTGTGCGTTAGACTGTTTTCTTCTGGAAAAAGTAAGGATATTCTAAAAAAAGAAAAAAGCTGATGCCAACAAAAGAAAGAGCGGCATCAGCAAAGTTGCAAAGGGCAGAGATGATTTGGGGGGTTTGCCCTTTTACTCTGAGTTTATACGAATTTTTTGACTGGTCTGGATGAATATCCGACCATGTCAATGCCCAATTCTTCGCTCATCTGCACTGCAGCTCTCTGCGGCGCTTTCTTGGTATCGCTTCTTCCCAAGATGTATGGCGATTTCACTCCGGTCACGATGGTCATGACACGGACACGTCCAGACATCTTTGGATCGATACGAGCACCCCAGATGACATTTGCATCTGCTTCGAGCGTCTCGGTAATAATTTCACCGATCCGGTTCACTTCTTCAAGCGTTAAGTCTTCGCCACCGCTGACGTGGATTAATGCACCAGTTGCATCTTCATAGCTTACATCAAGCAATGGATTCGTTAGTGCTCGTCTGGTTGCTTCCTCGACACGTTGTTCGGTGTCAGACTCACCAATACCGATGACTGATACGTCCCCGTTGGACATGATTGCACGGACATCTGCATAGTCCAGATTGACTAAGGATGGAATGGCAATCGTTTCAACGATTCCTTTGATCATCGTGCTGATGAGTTCATTTGCTACCGCAAATGCCTGCTGGATCGGCAAATTTCCTGCAATGTTGACGAGTCTGTTGTTGTCAATGACAATGACGGTGTCACAGGACTCTCGCAATTGCTGTAATCCGAATTCTGCTTTGTCTACTCGTGCACGCTCGATATCGAACGGCATGGTTACGGTACCGATTACGATAGCTCCTTCTTCGCGTGCGATTTGGGCGACAACTGGACCGCTTCCCGTTCCTGTTCCACCACCTAATCCTGCGCAAATAAAGACCATATCAGCGCCTTTGACCAGATTCTTGAGGTCGTGGAGGTTCTCTTTTGCTGCTTCACGGCCCTTGTCTTGGAAGCCACCGCAGCCGAGACCACGGGTTAGTTCTCGTCCAATGAGGATCTTTCCGTGTGCTTCAGAGATGTTTAAGTGTTGCAAGTCGGTATTGATGGCGTAAATTCGGGCACCATTGATGCCTTTCTTGTACAACCATGAGACCATATTATTCCCTGCTCCACCAGCTCCAACAACGACGATGTTGGCTTCACCAACTTTCAGCTCGTTTGCTGGTATCGTTTTTTGAAAACTTAATGCGTCTTGGACAAAATTTTCCATTGGTTATTCCCCCTTTTTTGTTCATGGTATTTTTGTATCATATTCGTATTTATATTCTGCACCACAATAATATTTATATTGTAGTCGATCATACTTATCCTAGAAATAAAAAGTTTATTGATTGATGATATAAACTTTTGAGAACAGAAAGCTTAACCAAACGCTAAGGTTACACGCTTATACAAACGCTAACTGATATACGCTAATACTTGATTGCGATTAACGCTAATTAATCGAATCAAACTTATTCTTTTATGTCTTATCTTATTTATAAACATTATTCAAGCAGAATCTCTATTTCTCAGCACATACATAGGTATTTATAGTTGCCTTGCCACGACTTTTTTTATGAAAAAAGAGCTGACAAATTGTGATTTCGTTGAGGTTGTGACGAACGAGATGACGGTTCAGGGCTTAGTAATGCCCAGTTCTGATGATACTCTTCTTGTTCTCAAACTGCCGTCTGGATATAATCTTGGTATTGATCGTAAAAAAATAAAAGAGTTGCGTGTTGTTACCAAAACAGCATTATCTGAGCAGAAATGCGAGGAAACGCTTGAGGGGCACAAACATACCTCTGCTAAACTTCTTCAGAAACCAGGCTTGCCAACGATTGCTATTTTGCATACAGGAGGGACTATTGCCTCTGAAGTTGATTATGACACGGGCGGGACAATTGCGAGGTTCACGCCTGAAGATCTTTTACGCATGTTTCCTGAGCTCCGCGATATTGTGAATATCCGCTCGAAACTGATCCGTAATATGTGGTCTGAAGATATGCGCTTCAGCCATTATAACCTCCTTGCTAAGGAGATTGAAAAAGAGGTAAAGGCGGGGGTTGACGGCGTCATTATTACCCATGGGACTGATACTTTAGCTCATACAGCAGCTGCATTAGCGTTTGCTCTTGAGAATCTCCCAGTACCGGTGCTCGTGGTTGGGGCGCAACGCAGTTCTGATCGCGGAAGCAGCGACGCGTTCATGAACCTTGTGTGCGCAGCCCAGTTTTTAGTGAAGAGTGATTTCTGTGACGTTGGCATCTGCATGCACGCGACGTCAGAAGATACGTATTGCGGTATTTTTCCAGCAACAAAAACACGAAAGATGCATACCTCACGACGAGATGCGTTCAAGCCAATTAATGCGTCCTTGATTGCAAAAGTATGGTCTGATGGCAAGATCGAAAAAATAAGTTCGTATCCGACAAAGCATCAGCGACAAGGATTGAAGCTTATTGTTCGTCCTTTTAAAGACACATTGAAGATTGGCTTGCTGAAGGCACATCCGCATATGTATGTGTCTGAATTTCAAACGTATCAGACCTTCCATGGATTAGTGATTGAAGGAACTGGTCTGTGTAATTTCCCTCTTAATACGATTGATGCTGAAACAAAAGAGCATACCAAAATTTATAATTTTGTGAAGAAACTTGCACAGAAAATTCCTGTTGTGATTGCCCCGCAACCGTTGTATGGTCGCGTCAATATGAATGTCTATTCAACTGGGCGCAAGATCAAAGCACTTGGTATTCTTGGAGATTATTCTGACATGCTTCCTGAAACAACATTCATTAAGCTCGCATGGCTCTTAAGCAATCATCCGAAAGACGTGCGTTCATTGATAGGAAAAAATTTACGCGGAGAATTGACTGAACGAAACACGGCTGAGGATTTTCATCTTTCATGATGTATATTGGAGACTTTCTGAATAAGATTCGCTGGGATAAGAATTTAAAACCTGAAGAGTATACGCTTGTGTATTTTGATCGGATTCTTGCGAAGGGATTTGAAGTGCCGTTTACTGAGATTTCACGACGTGGAAGCTTTATGATTCTTCGCCGTGATGGGCAAGAAGTTGCGATTCCTTTGCATAGAATACGGCAGGTAACACGAAATGGTGTGGTTATTTGGGAACGTACTTAACCTTATTTTCTTTGGTAGACATTAACAACGCGGGCCGCCTTTTTGTGATCACCGCCAAGCGCTCTGAATACATCATGTATCTCCTCATCTGTCGGTAGGTCTCCTGCGCCCCCTACAAGTTCAGTCATTCGCGACTGCTCAATACCTGCAGCAGCTGCGACCCTTGGCCATTCTACAGATTCCCCTCTTCCGCTTGCTCCGATGCATACTGCTGTTCTTTCTAACAGATCTGCAAAACTATGAGACCCCTCATAAGTATTGTCAGGGATTGGTGAACAATAGATTTTTCTGACCGTTCTTGCTTGTACCGCTCGTGGTCTGCCGAGGTATCTACACCGAGTTCTTGTCTTGCCTCCGCGCCAATTGACTGAGTTACACCTGCAAGAGAAGATTCATTTTTCCCGAGAATCCTTCCAAGACTGCCATAGGCGCCTTCGAGATCGCCAGATGCTAAACGGTTGAAGACCTCGTCTGTTAATCTGCTCGCATATGCGGCAACAACGGTTTCGAGCGTTGGTTCCTTAGCATCTTTAGGAAGAATCCCACCTGCTACTGCTGCATTAACATAACTAGTTATGTTTGTAGTGACTGACGCGCGCTGTTGTAATAACTTTTGCCTGTACGATGTAAGTCTAAAAGCGCTTCTAATTTATCTTCATCCATACTATTTTTCTTTTTGCCACTCGCATATAAAGATTGTTGTGCCAAAAAGACCAGATAAATATATATAAAGAGGGCGCGCATCTTTCTTTTTATGGATTACAAATCACTGGGATTAAAGATTGGGATTGAGCTTCATCAAGAACTTTCTGGGCATAAACTCTTCTGCCGGTGTAGCACTGACCTTTCTGAAGAGCACAAGACTGGCGAGATTACGCGAAAAATGCGAACGCAGGCTGGAGAACTGGGAAGCGTTGACGTTGCTGCCGCATTTGAAAAACAAAAAAATC
>CAYJLN010000023.1:0-13495 GCA_964371275.1 Candidatus Woesearchaeota archaeon | reverse complement strand
CATCCAGAAAGCGAAACAGGAACTTGGGTGGATTGCAAAAATTGATCTCAGTAAAGGAATACAGAAAATACTGATAACAGATTAAAAAGTTGCAACAAGTAATGACGTAATAGGATCGACTAAAAAGTGTGAACGGACACGAAAACCTGCACGAGTAACAAGTCGCTCGATTTCTTTGGATGAAAATAAATGAATAGAAAATCCGTGAGTCAGATGATAAAATTTATAGAGATATCCCGCAGGAGACGGTCGTGGATAAAGAAGAACAAGGAGTCCTTTTTTATGTATATGATCTGAAAATGAACGTAAAACTGCGGAGGCATCACGCGTGAATTCAAGCGCACCAGCACAAAGAATTTTATCAAAACGGCGCTGAAGAGTAAACGTTTCAAGAGGCGCAACGCGGCCAGCGATACCGTGTCGACGAAGTTGCCGAATCATGCGTGAAGAAAGATCGATCCCGTAAGGAATAGAACCAAATGAACGAAGAAGTAAGCTATAATACCCTGCACCACATCCCGCATCAAGAATATGTTCTCCCTTATGGGGGGCAAGCGAACGAAGAACAGCCCCACGTTCACGAGAAACAAGACTGCCAAGAAAACCTTTATGTCGTCGCGAGTCATATGTTGCAGATTGTTTATCAAAATATTGTTTGACTGTCATAGGTATCCTCTGGACTTCAAGTAGGTAGAGATCGTTTGAGGAACATAGTTTTGTTTTATAGTCCATGAAAGATAGCGATCAAGGTTGCGCAGAGCGATATCGCCGCTATGGTGCGCAATCAATGCACGAAGAGGGTAATCAAAAGAAAGTGAACGGAAATCGGCAAAATCCCAAGGATGAAAATACAAGTTAAGGTAATCGCTATTAAGCAGAGCAAGGCGGGAACATATCTTTTCATAAGAAACCCCAAAGAGACGGAACCACAACCACGACAACGGAAGACGAAGGAGAGGAGTAACAGAAATTGGAATTTCAACAACGCTATCGACAACATGAATGTTGCGCGTAGCAAACAGATTATGGTAATATCCGGGGAGAAGCATGGGGTGGAGAGAACTGTCATAACGGATACCAATATCATGAAGAACACGGTATGATGGCCTGCTCATACCTGGACCGCGAAAACCAATAATTTTTACTCCAAAAAGTTTCTCGAGATTTTTTTTTGCTCGGGATAATATGGTGCGAGACTCCGATTCAGGATAATGGGCATATTTTTGATCGTGGCGATAGCAATGTAACGCAAATTCACATCCCAAGTCAAAAAATCGTGAAATAAGCTTAGGATATCGTTCAGCAAATATTTCTTCTAAAAAGAGGGTTGCAGGAAGCTGATGTTTTTTCAAAAGACGATAAATCTCTTCTAGCCCCTTCTTGGAAATATCGAAATAGTCTTTTTTGTCCTGAAAAGAGCCACGATAAACGCTAAAGTGCTCGACATCAAATGTTAACAAAAGCGATTTCATAAGTGATAAAGGCAAGCCCTCCGTTCTTGACGAATTAACTTGAAGCCACAGGAGTTTAAAAAGGAGCATCCAGAGTCATAGGAAAGGTGGTAAGGTGTATTAACCGTATGCGCAGTAGTATAAAAGAGACTACAGTCTTGAGAGCGGAAGGCAAGCTCAAGAGTCTGAAGATAATCAAGATACGCCGGAGTTTTCAAGTGATGATACCATCCGCCTGCTGTCGTCAGATTATGATAAACTGGCGCATATGAAAATAATGCCTTAGAGTAAGGAAGCTCGTCAGATACAGCATGGTATAGAAAACGATCATCAACGAAAGAAAGAAGCGAAAGAACATCCCTGTCAAGGTCGGTGTGGTGGATAAAATAAGGCGTATAAAAGAGACTAAAAGCAGCGCTAAGAAGAGAGAAAGCAACCAAGCAAAAAAGAGCAGTATAGCGAATGAGAGGAGAAAGTGTGGTCCAATTAATTCTGAAGAAAAGAAACAGGAGAAAGAAGGAAAAGAAGACCAAGTAAGGATCCTGCCAAATTTTATTAAAGACAGGGACAAAAACAACAAGACGGGTTAACAGTAAAAAACCGAGAAGGAGGATCGGAGAATAAACGAGAAGTTCCCGCCGTCGCGAAGTAGTTCGGTAAACAAAGTAAAAAACAACAAAAAGAAGTAACGGAACTATAGTCACAGCGATATTGGTGAAAAAGTGTTCTGGCGAAAAATCAAAAAGCCATTCAGAATGGCGCTCATAAGGAATAAAACTTTGGTTAATGTTAAGAACAAACGGAATAATCCAAAAGGAACTCAACGCAAAGGAAGCAAGAATAGTTAACGTAATGATAACGCGTTCACGAACAGTCGACTTCACAAGGAAAAGACCAATGAAAAGAAGGCCTACCATAATTCCAATAGCAAGATAACTCAAAAGGAGGCCTGCATAAATAAAAGAAAGGAAGAAGAACGACCAAGGAATCTCCGCGTGATTATAATAAAGAATAAAGAACGCAAGAAGAAGGAAAATTGTCCAGGCAAAAAGCTCATGCACACGACCAAGACGAATAAAATTACCAATAGCAATAGCGTTGCCAAAAAATAAAGTAAAGAATGCAAGACGTTGAACAAGAGTAAAGTGAAAGAAACGACGACCGAAGTAAAAAATAGTGAGAAAGGAAATAAGGAATAATAAGACCATGCTTGCATAGGTAGCAATTTTGACATCACCAAAAATCTTGTACAATGGCAGCGCAAAGAAAAACCAGCCTGGCGGAGTAATAAGGAACGCAGTAAATCCATTGTACCAATAAGGGCAAGGCTGATGGAATCCGCATTGGTCAAGAAAGAAGAGTTGTGCCATATAGGAGCTAACATCATTTACCCTATCAAGAGGAAACTCGCTAAGGAGCTGCGATTGATCAACGAGACGGATAACGAGAACGCTACCAAGTAAAATAACGACAAAAGAGATCCAAAAAACCGAAAGAGGTGTTTGTTTCATGGGGAAGCGATAAAGATTCAAGGATTTAAACGTAACGCTTAAACGCGGCTAACTCGTGGATCTGGAAGGGTGTTCGTATAGAAATAGTCAGGTACCTCAAGATGCTCAGGATAAGTAATCTCCCAGATCTTTAAAGGCCCAAACAAAGCTCCGTTATACATTGCCAAAGGAATATTCGCCTCATCGGTATACACGAGTTTGAAGTTCGGCGAATCGCGCCCAAAGAGATAAAGCTTAGTAAAGAGGGTGTGTCGAACTTTTGGTGAAAGATAAAGGGCACTGCCTATAGCATTTGCCTGGCCATCTCCAGTAACACGTGGAATAATCATAAGACAGGCGTCAAGTCCATTATCATAGGTAATTTCTTGGCCACCGAGATAAACGCATGACAAAGGAACATCAACCTGGTTAGCATTGTAGACAATTTTTGCAAACGGTTGAGCAATACTCAGTTGACCATTATTTTCAGTCGTTGGAACAAAGAATCCGGCAATCGCAGCACTGTTTGCGGGATACACAACATCATTAAAAACAAGATTAGAATCAAGAGGGGTACCTCCAACATACACCAAGACTGTTTGGTTACGCGTCTCATAGGTTTTCGAAGGGTCAAAAGTATATGCAGGGATCCAAGAGTAACGATCATAGTTTACATCAGAGCCAATGCTGGAAAATGCAGGGTACTTCCCAACCTCATCAGAGATAACCAGGAAATGAGTCGCATTCTTCGCTTTTAAGAAAGGAAGCGCTTCTGTCTCATTACGTCCTGTAAGAACGTGGCGTCCCATGAAATGGTTTAAGGCGTAGCCTCCTAAGTTGCCACCATCAGTCAACGTAGCGCGCTCAAATCCAGTCTGAACAAGATAACCATAGTCCCACCAATGCGCGAATACTGCAGTCTCGGGCAGGTTACCGCGAGCCCATGCTCCTGCAGTTTGCCAACGCTGGTTGTAAATAGGACCATAATACTTGGCTTGATTTGAGCTCTCAGTATAATGGGCATAAACCACGCCTGGGAAAAAAGTGAACGGACTAAAAAGGAGAAGGAACAAAATACACCACAACGCTATGCGCGAAACACGATGACGCAAACGGGAAATAAAATCATAAGACGCTATGATAAAAAAAGCGGCAAGAACGGTAGTCACGGGTGCAAATTCAAAATGAAGACGAATCGCAGACGTAGCGGCAAGGGTCAACAAAGTAAACCAGAGAAGAACAAAAGCGTGTTTTTTATCAATATGCGTGATCAACTGATAAGACTCTTTGTGTCGATAAAAAGCGCGAAGATAAGCTATGGCGATAAACGCCAAAAATAGCAAGGCAGACCAAACAAGTAAAAACCGAGCAAACGGCGACTGACCGTTTAAGATAGACGACGAGGAATAACGAGCGAAAACAAAGCTAAAAATAAAGATACTGTAAATCGAAGTGAGTAGTTTTGGACGTTTCAGTGCTTTAACAGCGTCATAAAAAAGGATAACAGAGCCTATCATGAAAAAATAAAAGTAAAGTTTACCAAACGAAGAGAAGAGGTCAGTAACATATGCGCGACGACTTTCTGCAACAGTAAGTGCCCAACGACTTTCTGCAAAAGAACGGAAAAGCAACCCGGATACGGACTCCAAACGTGAGGCAATAAACGCGGGGCCTTCAATGGTGAGCAAAGCAATACCACTCACGACAGCAGTTACAACGAAACTGACAACCCCGCTAGGAATTTTCTGACCAATTTTTTCACGAAATCCAAAAAGATTCAGGTGAAACAGCACGTAGTCAATGGTAGCAAGAAGGAATGCGAAATAAGACACAGAAATAACCAGCGTCGTAAGATAGGAAGGGAGACCTCCAAATTTTTCGAATAGAAGAATATAAAGAGTGAGAGGAAGAATCCATGAAGCGTAAGCAACATAATCTTTTTTTGCGAATTTGTTGAGAAAAATTTCAAGAATGACAAATAAACCAAAAACGAGGTAAATAATCTGCGTCGTATTCGCAGTAATCTTTCCTAAAGCCGTGGTAATACTCGCAAGAATACCGAACAAAATAACAGAAGATATTTTTTCAGACTGCCATGCGCGAACAAAGAGATAGAACGTAGCAAGAGTAAACAATATGGCTAAAGCATCATGATCTGACAGACCTGCTGTCGTTCGGAAAAGGAAAGCAGGAACAACATTCAAAAACAAGGTGCTGAGAAGGGCAACGCGCCAGTCAAAGAGCCGACGAACAAGTAAAAAAAGAACGACACTAATCAAAATCAATGAGATTGGTGGATAAAGAACGTGAACATAGTCGACCGTAAATTTTGATGAAAAGACACGTAAAAAATTAGAGAGGTAAACTACGAAGTACGAAGTAAAACTACCGAATGTCGTCATATCCCATCCTTCGGGATAATAACGCAAAGGGTCTCTATCAAAGAGCTGGCCATGTTCTGCGATATAATCTGCATAGCGCAAAAACAACATCGCATCAAGATCGATAGGAATATACTTGCCTGTTGTAACATCCTTAAACGAATCGACATTAGTCGTACGAAGTGAATAGCCGAGAAGGATGATTAGAAAAAGAAGAGCATAAGAAATCAAAACAATTTTACGTGACCGAAGAAAATCTAGGACTTTCTGCTTTCTAGCATCAAGAATCCGATCTGATGAGTCTACCATGGCTTAAAAAAACAATGGAGTAACGTACACCTCAAGGACCGCAGCAATAAACAAGACAAAAATCGCCAAGACGATGAGGCTAAAAGAATCCCGCATAATGTGTTTAAAAAGCTTGCTACCGAAGTCGTGACGGATAACAGCGACACTGATAATTCCGCCAGCGAGTCCGCCAATGAAATAACCGAGAATCTCAGGTAGTCCGTGGATAAAGTAACGGAGAAGACTCAGACTAAAGGTACTGAAATATGCGGCAAGAGTTGAAAATCCTAAAGAAGAAGCAGTAGAGCTGAGATTATTACGGAAAAAGGTGCCTATGGCCGCGCTAATGACCGATGCATTCCACGTCAGAATAAAAATCGATCCTGCGCCATAGAAGAAAGAGAAGAATATACAGAAGATCAGTACTTTAACATTGTTACCAAGAATTTGCATAAAAAGCTGCGCATTAAGAGAGGAATGAAGCTGGCCTGCAACAGTATTGCTATTGATACTTTTGATGGTATTCAACTGAGCACGGAAAAGGTCGCTAACCATATCGACAGGAAGGAAAATGTAGGCAAGCGAGTAAGCGATGACGAAACCAACGAAAAGCCACATGAAAAAGGAGAGTGCATGGCCATGTTCGCGCAGAAGTAAACGCTCACTAGAGATAAGAACATCTTTTTCCTCTTCGTAGCGCATCGTATTGTATAAAAGCGGAATGCACGCAATAACCGTTAATAAAATCATGATCATACTGGATTCTTCCCGAAACACCCAGACTGCTAAGAAAACAGCAAGCGCCGCATACATGATGCCTATGAAGAAAAGATCACTAGGTTTTTTTTCAGCACGCTCTGGCGTGGTTAAAGCCTCTAACACCATAGAGACTGAAAATAGAGAAATGTTATTTATATAGGTTGTGTTTAGAAAGGCAGGAATCAGTCTATTGCGTATTTCTCACTGTCCCAGATGTCTTGCGGATTCTCATCTCGTTTGATCAAAAAGCGATCCATCACAAGCGCGTCTATACCAGTCCCCATCATACAACGATAGGCCTCATAGGGTGTGCAGACAATAGGTTCTCCACGGATATTGAATGAGGTATTCACGAGAATAGGGACTCCTGACAATTTTCCAAACGCTTTAATGAGATCATAATAACGGGGATTATGTTTTCGTCGAACAACTTGAAGACGACCGGTGCCATCAACGTGAGTAACAGCAGGAAGATATTTGCGTTTGTCTTTCTTTATAGGATACACCATTAGCATAAAATCAGCAGCAAGTGGGACTGGAGCATCGCAATCAAAGTAAGTTGCAGCATCATCCTCACAAACAGCAGGTGCAAACGGCCGAAATGCTTCTCGATGTTTCACTTTAAGGTTAAGGATATCTTGCATGTCAGGTTCGCAGGGCGATGCTAGAATACTGCGTGCACCTAATGCGCGGGGACCAAACTCCATGCTTTGTTGCAGCCACCCAATAACTTTTTTTTGGTGAAGAAGTTGCGCAGTCTCTTTGACAAGTGCTACGTCAGAAGAGAATGTACGATAGCGAATGGTGTTTGATTCTAAAAAGTGTTTGATCTCATCAGACGAATATCTGGGTCCAAGGTAAGCGTGCTCCATAACATACTGGCGTGGCTTGTCCAAAAGAACGTTATATGCGTAAAAAGCAGCGCCAAGACTGTTACCACCATCGCCTGCAGAAGGTTGAATGAACACATTCTCAAACTGCGTCTCACGAAGAATTTTTCCATTCGCAACACTGTTCAACGCGACACCTCCAGCCATGCAGAGGTTCTTGCATTTTGTCTTCTTGTACAAGGCACGAAGAACGGTAAAAATCGCTTCCTCAGTGATTTTCTGCAATGAAGCAGCGATATCCTTGTGCCGTTGGGTAACGGGTTCATGTGGTTTACGAAGAGGACCAAAAGCCTCAATGAATTTCTTCCCGGGCATGGCCATCTTATAATGATACAAGAAGTAGTCCATATCAAGAGCGTAGCTACCATCATCTTTTATATCAATGAGCTTCTTGAATTGCTCATAGTATATCGGTCTGCCGTAGGCGCTTAATCCCATGACCTTATACTCAGAATTATTGACTTTGAAACCAAGATGAGCAGTAACGGCGCTATAGAGCAGCCCAACAGAATGAGGAAACGAAATTTGTTTGTCAAGAGTCATCTGGGTGCCTTTTGCATAGCCGATCGTTGTTGTTGCCCATTCACCAACACCATCCATCGTCAACAGAGCTGCTTCAGTGAACGGGCTGACAAGATACGCGCTTGCAGCATGAGCCATATGATGATCAATAAAAAAAATAGTTTTCTTGAATTTCAGTCGCTTGCGGATAAGATGATGAACGCGAAGCTTTTGGTTGATCCATGAAGGCAATGCTTTGTAAAAACTAAAAAAGCTACGGGGAAACGATTCAATAAACTGGAGCATGACGCGTTCAAATTTAAGGATTGGTTTCTCGTAAAAACAGACATAGTCCACATCAGTAATCGTAATCCCAGCAGCAGACAGACAGTAGTCAATAGATTTGTGAGGAAACCCAGAATCATGCTTGATGCGAGTAAATCGTTCTTCCTCCGCAGCAGCAATCAATAATCCGTCTTTGACAAGTGTTGCCGAAGAATCATGAAAAAATGCCGAAATACCAAGGACAATCACGGTTAAAATTGCCTCAAGTACGATGCTAATGGTTTCTTGGAAAGGCGATAGTCCTTCCAATAAGAAGAAGCGCTCTTCTTTTGTGTATCAAGAAAATGTTTTCCGCGAAGTTTAAAAAAAAGAGAAACGAAAGCGATTGCAGTAAAATAGACGACAAAAAGGAGAAAAAAATTAATGACTGACGATACAACATGACCCATGGTGCGGAATCCAGAAAGAAAATATCGGGGAAGAGACGATGAAACCATCATCGCGGTGTAGGTATGGTGACGTACTTGGTAAAAAAAGTACCACATAATAAGAAGAAAATAAATAGTAATGTAGATGTCAAGTGGGAAAGAAAATGAACGCCAAACAAGGAAATAAAAAAGAGAAAAGAAAAGGGTAAGTGAACTAATAAAGCCGAGACAGGCCAACAAATAATAGGTAAAAGGCGAATGAACAAACCGCATCGTAAACCCTCGTAGCCGTACGAGAAACAGGATTTATAAGGGTTTCCGTAAGAATTCATAAAATGGAGCTGAGTTTTTTAAAAAGAAGCTCGCCAACGAAGCGATGCCCTTCTGCGGTCCAATGGCCATCTCGAGGGTAATAAATCTCGTGCTGTGAAGTATAGCTTTTAAGGTCGTCATAAAGATCAATGCATGAGAGATTATGCTCGCGGCAAAAGGCAAGAAGAAGACGCTGCGGTTTAGTGCGGTCAAGCGGTTGGTCGGAAGTTTGCGCATAAGCATTCCAACGAGAATCAGAAAGCTGAAAAGCAGAAGGGATAATAACAATGCTAAGAGAAATATTCTGTTGCGAAAGCGTCGTTTGGAGGCCAGAAAAAATCTGTTGAATAGTCTGCCATTTCTCGTCAAGAGACGCGTCATACGTAGACATGTAAAGTTCAGTTTCTGGAAGAATAGGGTTAAGACGCTGTTCAAGGCGATCGCGAAGCAACACGAGCGCGTGAGAATAACGTGTTAAAAATAAGACGAGCGGATTTTCTAACCCATATCGTGAACGGCGAAGACGATGGGAGTCATCAACGAAATAAAAATCACTCACAATCTGTTGTGTACCTTTGCGTTGAATAACGTCGTTTTTAAAGAGATCAAGAAAATCATTACCGATATAAAAACCAACGACAACCGTCGTAGGCGAAAAAGAAAGCCCTTCTCGAAGGGTGTACGCAACATACGTATCAGGAGAATACCCGCTCGCATAGCCGGCATTAAAAACTTCATACGAAAGATTGTTGGCGAAAAATTCCCGTTCAAGAAACTCTGTATACCGATCAGTCTCTTCAACGCCATGGCCAAACGTAAATGAGTCGCCAACAAAGAGGATGCGTTTCATGTGTTCTGAAGAAAGTGGACGTTCATCATCACGAAGACCATAAGAATTAACGCGAATGCTGACATTATATTCGCCGTAAGGACTCGCTTGATAATCAAAAGAGTTCGGTTGGAGTTGCCAAGGAAGATAGTCGCTAGATCGAAAGACAGAGGGGGAAGAAAGAATAGCTTGTTGCGTGGTAATCTGGGGGCGAAAAAAACGTACACCAATCTCAACAAACAAAAAAAGGACGAAGACGGCTAAAAAAAGCAAAAAAATCTTCTTCACGGAAATGCGGAATAAAGGCATCTAAACAGTAGATATCCAAAGGTTTATAAAGATTCATCGGATAAAAACTCTAGAATGAACGTTGCGGTCATGTATTCTGGCGGAAAGGACTCTACGCGTGCAATAGAGCACTGTCGAGAAAAAGAATGGGACATAAAATATCTGATCAGCGTAAAACCAACAAGAACGGACTGCTATTTGTTCCATTTTGCAACGGTAGAGCTAACAAAAGAAATCGCAAAAATGTTGGGGATCCCACAGATGTACACAACCTGCGACGTAGCTGATCCAAAAAAAGAGGCAGAAATCATTAAAAATATTGTTAAGAAAAACCCCGTCGATGCTATAATTCTAGGGGGGACAGGTCTTCAAGAAACGCAGATCAAAAGTATTCGTGATGCCGTCTTCGAATTAGGGATCGAAGTATTTGCGACGCATACAGGCGACGACCACGGTAACCTCGTCGAAGAGATGATTCAAAAAGGATATGACATCAGGATTACCCAAGTTGCAGCAGAAGGTCTTGGTAAAGAATGGTTAGGAAAACAGATCACCAAAGAAGCATTTCAAGAATTAAAAAAAAGAAGTGAAAAATATGGGTTCCATATTGGTGCGGAAGGAGGCCATTATGACACACTCGTTGTCGATGCGCCATTTTTCCCTAAAAAAATCGAATTTGGGGACGTGGAGCAGATCATGGAAGATGAATATTCCGGCCATCTAAACGTTAAAAACATTACGCTTAGAGAAAAAAGACCAATTCTTGCTTATACTCGGGCCTAATCTCCTTTAGAGATTTTATGCTCAAGAATTTCAATCTTGTGTTTTGACACGCGAACAATGATATCATCATCCATACCAAACCCACTGAGACCAGTAATCAATTTGGGAAGGCGAATGATGCCGTTGCGAATATCGAGGGACGTATAAATCTCTTTTGCAGATTTATCTTTGGTCTCAATAGCGCGAAGAGGTTGCTGGACCGACTTCTTTTTTTGTTCTTTAAATTCAAGTGTCGCTTCATAAAGATATTTTGCTAATTTATCTGCGATATTGATATTAGTTGCCTTTGTTAGCCCCTGAATCCCTGGAGAAACATTGACTTCGATCACTGCGGGCTTTGTTCCTTGAAGAATATCTATGGCGCAGATATCTGCTTTAACAACGCGGGCAGAGCGAAGGGCAATCTGTTCAGTTTGTGGATCAATAAGACACGCTTCTCCACGCCCACCACGGTGAATGTTAGCGCGCAATTCGCCACGACGCGCAATACGTTTCATGCAATATACCTGAGATCCAACAACAAGAACACGAAGGTCAGTAGCACCTGTCTCAATGTACTCTTGAAGAATATAAGGCTGCTTAAATGCATCAAGAGCGTCAATAACTGAACGAGCGCCTTCAGCACTATCAGCGATCATGACTCCTTTTCCTTGTGTGCCAAAAGGGACTTTAATGATAATGGGGTAAGTAACATCGCGGAAAATCTCCTTCGCAACATCGCTCGTTGCAGCAAAATAAGTCGTAGGGATAGAGATCTTGTTCTTTTGAAGCTCGAGAAGGGTAAGCAATTTGTTATGGCAAAGAGAAAAGCTCTCTGGTTTGATTGGCATATAGGTATCGTGGTAAAGCGCTTTGGTTAATGAGCGTTGAAGAAGGTCGTATTTGAAAGAACCGCGAACATACACGCAGTCATACGCAGAAAGTGGTTTTTTATCGTAAAAAACCTGTGTTTGGTCGGAATCAATGCGTATCTCAATGTTGCGAATATCAAGAAGGTCTGCTTGGTCGAAATATTTTTTTGCCTGCTCAACAATCTGGGTACTGCTTTTACCGGTAAGACTAATGATGGCAAACTTCATGGTGATTTAAGGGATGGATCAATGAGGAAACCTCGTCCGAGAATATTATTTCCAATAAGAAATTTATATTTCATGTCCTTACGATGGACAACATTAAAGAAAGAGTAAAATTTACGGCCGCGGATCTCAAAGCGAATTTTCACGACAGGACGCACACTTTTGCCGTGGACAGATCTAACGATTGACTTCTTGACGATAGGGCCTAAAGAGATCTCAGAAGCCAGACTAATGTCTACTGAGCTACGGGAAGCACCAGTATCGACTTTTGCAAGATACTCTTTGTTTCCAACGCGAATTCGTTCAACAAGGCCAATCAAGAGAGGTTTCTTCACAAAGGAATCAAAAGTAATGCCAAACTTTTAAACCTTTCCAAATCCTCTTTTTTCATTAAAAAACGAGAAGAAAAAGAATCTTTATAAATAAAAGACGTCTGTAGAAAGGAATGGATGATAAAGAAAACGAATCAAAACAGCCAAAGTACGTATTTGCAGTGCTCGTCTTACTGATCGTTATTGCTGCGCTATTTCTCATCCGTTCGTTTATTATTACTGTAATTAGTGGGATGGTCCTCGCGTATATATTTTATCCGCCCTATAAAAAAATAAGACGCATAGTAAAAAGTGAAAATGCAGCCTCATTCATAACGCTTTTTCTCGTCGTGATCATCATTTTTATTCCATTAATCTTCGTGGGTAATGCGCTCATTAATCAATCGCTGCAATTTTTCTACCGGGTAAGAAGCGTGGATTTTGAAAAAATTGATGACATCGCAGCTAAATATTTGGATGAAAACATCGAACTCGAGTCGTACGCAAGTGACACAGTTAATAATTTCGCATTGGCAATCGCAAAAAAAACATCCGACCTGATTGTTGCGATTCCTAAAAAGATTATTTCGTTATTTGTAATCTTATTTTTGATGTTCTATTTGTTTAAGGAAGGAGAAAACCTGTTTAAAAAAGTGCAGAACCATATTCCATTAAAAAAGACTCATCGCGAGCATTTGACCTCGCGATTGAATGGTGTAGTGTATGGGACTATCTACGGGATTGTCATAACTGCATTTATTCAGGGTGCAATCGGGACCCTGGGATTATGGATATTTAACGTCCCTTCACCGATCTTATGGGGTTTAGTGATGGTCATACTAGCCATGATTCCGTTTGTTGGCGCCTCTTTTGTTTGGTTCCCTGCAGCAGTATACAAGATATTTACAGACGAGGTCTTTAATGGTGTGGGGCTGCTGCTCTATGGATTGCTCATTGTAAGCACCATCGACAATATCATCAGACCGAAAATCATCGGAGTAAAGGGAAAAATCCACCCCGTTCTTGTCCTGTTAGGGGTGTTAGGTGGGCTCGAAGTCTTTGGATTTCTCGGCGTCATTATCGGGCCATTGATTCTTGCGGCTCTTGCTGTCGCTGTCGAGATTTACATGTTCGAAAAAAAGGAGACGCAAAGATCCTCATAAACGCCGTCTTCTTCAAGAGAATAACACAAAGAAAAACACTGCTCGAAAGCTTTATATAGGGGATCAAATTAAGATAAGCATCACAAAATGAATGATAATTATAAGAACAAATAAAACTATGGGGTGGAAATCAATGCAGTACAAAAGATTGACTCTATTTTTATTCACAATCTCCCTTATTCTAGTCTCGCTACAAACCATACGCGCAGCCGATGAATCATCGAACGTCTCCGTATCAAACCTGAGCATCCGGGATTTTT
>CAYJLN010000022.1:0-13739 GCA_964371275.1 Candidatus Woesearchaeota archaeon | reverse complement strand
ATGATCGTGAGGGTAAAGTAGGAAGTTTTCTTCTTGGAGATGAGACAGGCATCCGTCGTGTTGTCGTGTGGGATAATCAGCAGCGTCTGAATTTAGAGCAAGGACTTATCAAAGAAAATATCGCTCTTCGCGTTACGAATGGCTATGTGCGTGAGAACAACGGATTTGTCGAAATGCACCTCAATAACAAAAGCGAACTCGTGATTAATCCTGAGGGCGTGCAGATCGGCGAGGTTGTTAAACAATTTTCCAATACGTATGTTAAGAAATCTATCCAAGAGCTTCAGGAAAATGACTTTGTGGCTGTGTCCGGCACGATTGTCCAGGTTTTTGAACCGCGATTTTACAGTGCTTGCCCGCAGTGCAGCAAGAAAATCAATACTGACTGTTCTGAGCATGGCAATGTGACGCCAAAGAGCCTGCCTGTTTTGAACTTCGTCATTGATGATGGCACCGGAAACCTTCGCGTAGTCACTTTTCGCGATAATGTCACGATGATTCTTGACGAGTCCTATGAAAATGTCCTGAAAACGATGTACGACAAGATGTATTTTGACGTCATTAAAAACAAAGCACTTGGTAAACAGCTTACCATTATGGGGAAAGTCAACCGCAATGAGGTTGTTGACCGCTTAGAGATGGTTATGAACAAGTTTGAGCCATTAGATCCAAAGGCTCTTGCTTCCGAATTGCTAAAAGAAACGAACGCTGCTTAATTCTTTACTTCTTTATACGATATAATTCTTCGTTAAGAAATGGTATGAGCGCAACAATTGTGCCTGCAATATAGAGATCTTTTCTTTTGATTACTTCCCGTGTCAAATATCCAATAGCGCCTCCTTTCTGTTTGATCTTAGGGTCTCCTGTTAGTTCCGCCATGATGGTCCCTAATTCTATGCCTCCAAGCATTTGTTCAAGCATACTTTCGGGTAGCGGAAAGTGCGGTGATGTTCCAAAGCTTTGACGTCCAGTTTTATCTCCAATACAAACGACGCCACAGGAGAACCATCGACCACACGTTTGTATGATGCCTCCCTCGACCCCTACGTAAAAATCTGCACTCGTGCCTTTTTCTCGTAATCTTTTTACCCGGTTTTCTGCACCTTGGAAGGTTTGTTCGTTAATCGGCTGGCCTGGAACTCCAGACTCGACTTCTACTTCCTCTATCTGGCAATTAGCGAAGTACATTGCGAAGGCATCTCGTACTGCCTCAATTTTCACCGGATTCTTAGACCCAACAAGGGCATGCATTTTTTCTTCCTGGCTTCTTAGATATATATCTTCTGGTATATATTCACTTTGCATGCGCGGCCCCGCTCATTTATAAATCTTAGCTTCTTTACTGTCTTATCTGAAATAAAATCCGAAAGGAAGGTGAGATCAATGGTAAGCAATTTACCGATACGAAAGTTCCGAAGCGGCAATATTGAAGCTTCGGTATGGTTAAATAAACGAGAGGTTGACGGTTCCCTTGTTGAATTCAAGACCGTAAGCCTTAGCAGACGCTACAAAAAAACCGGCGAAGATATCTGGAGAAATGACCACCTTAATCTTCGTCGCAATGACCTACAAAAAGCAATTCTTGTTCTTCAGAAAGCACAAGAGGATCTTCTTTTAGTTGCACATGACAGTGGTGATGAGAAATAGCGGAGGTGCTGACGATGGAAAAAACGGAAAAAGCGATAGAAAAAGTAGAAAAGAAGAAAGAAAAGTTACGACTTGAAGAATTGCCTGGTGTTGGTGCATCGACTGCTGAGAAACTCCGAGAAGCTGGTTTTTCTGATGTGTTGAGTATTGCTGTTGCAAGTCCTGCCCATATTAGCGAGATTGCTGGACTCGGCGATGCTGCTGCACGAAAGCTTGTCAACTTTGCCCGCAATACGATGGATATGGGCTTTGAGAGCGGTGTTGACTTGCTCAAGAAACGAGAGAGCGTCGTCCGTATCGCTACGGGAAGCAAAGCTTTTGATGCGTTGCTCGGCGGTGGCGTTGAATGCGGCGCCATTACTGAATGCTACGGCATGTATGGTTCTGGAAAGACGAGCTTGGCTCATCAGCTTGCTGTCAATGTTCAGCTTCCCAAAGACAAAGGCGGAGCTGGTGGTTGTGCTGTGTGGATTGATACTGAAGGAACTATTCGGCCTGAGTATATTAGGCAGATTGCGAAAGCAAAAGGATTGGACCCTGTGAAAATCCTTCAAAATTTCCGAGGCGTTCGTGCGTTAAATAGTGATCACCAGATGCTTCTTGCTGAAAAAGTCGAGGACTTGATTCAGAAAGAAGGGTTACCGGTTAAGCTCATCATTGTTGATAGTTTGATGGGGCATTTCCGCAGCGAATTTGCTGGGCGGGGAACATTAGCTGATCGACAGCAAAAATTGAACAAGCACATGCACGCTTTGCTGAAAATCGCTATGCAGTATGATCTTGCTATTTATCTGACGAACCAGGTGATGTCAAAACCAGATACTTTTTTTGGTGATCCTACTGAAGCTGTTGGGGGCAATATTGTTGCGCATAACTCCACGTACCGTTTGTATTTGCGTCGTGGCAAGAAAGGGACTCGAGTGGCGAAGCTTGTTGATGCGCCTGCCATGCCTGATGGAGAATGTGTTTTTATCGTTACTGATAATGGCATTGCGGATGCAGAGAAAATTTAGAGAAGGTCTTCAATAGACCCTCCTTTTTCTTTTATTCTTGTTTCTATTTTATCTCTCGCTTTTTTTTCAATCTGACATACTCTTGACTCTGAAAGATTAATTACCTTTCCAATCGCTCGTTTTGTCAACCCTTCATGGTAATGCAACCACACAATACGATGTTCTATATCTGTAAGCCCCGCATTGACTAATAACCCTGTGAATTCTTGCTCTTTTCCGTCATCAGAAAATTCCTGATAACAGATACCCTTTGCTCTTGTAGCCTCGTCATTCACGCCAGTTTTATGGTTTGGTCTTTGAATGTAACTATCCTCTCTTGATTCTTCACCCTCGTAGGAATTCGTTTCAAACTTAGTAACTCTTCTTTGTAGTTGCTTGGGCTTTACATATTCTTCACAAAGTGCAAATAACAAATTACGCGTTGCTTTTGTAACGTTACATGCTTGTTCTACCACACTTAGTCGTTTATTTAGCCAGTCAACTAGCTCAGTTAATGTTGGTTCCTTTCCTTTTTCGTGACTTAATTGTGTTTTTGCCTTTCTTAGAAAGTTATACCTTCGTCTTCCATCGCGTGACAGGGGGTCAATACTTCTTAACCAATCAACAACAGCCCCACGAATGCGCACCTTGACGTAAGAAAACCGCGATGCTTGATTTGAGTCAAAATCGTTTAATGCAGTGATTAAACCGACACACCCGTAGCCGAACAGTTCATCATACTCTGCATATCTTGGCGCGTGTCTCTGCATCTCACTACTTACCTGTCCAACTTCCGCCAATAAATATTCCGCAAGCCTATTTCGTGCGTTATCGCTTCTTTCTTCTTCAAATTCTGCCCATAATCGTGCACGTTCAGTACGATAAGAAGATTGACCTTTTGTAGATATCCCCGTTGCCTTTATCGTGACTACCGCCTCTCCGAATAGACACTTATCATTCTTTAAATCTTTTTTGGAGAAAGACGCCCCCGCCAGGATTTGAACCTGGGTCTTAACCTCTCTGCTGATTAACCGCAGGGTTATGTACTGTCCAAGCTATACTACAGGGGCATCTCTATTTAACTATTAGCAAGTTTTATAAACGTTTATCTCAAGTGGTCTTTCATGGAAAAAAAGTGCATTAGTTGCGGAAAAAGCCTCGCTAATCTTACAGGAAGCGCTCTATTTAGTTGCCCACAATGCAACGCTGCTGAGATTGCTCGTTGTTTCTATTGCCGTCGAATTGGTACGAAGTATACGTGTCCAGGATGCAGTTTCTCTGGACCTAACTAACGATGGCTCGTCTTCTTGTTACTCTTCGTGTCATGCCTGACTCTCCATCTACAGCACTCGACGTTCTTGAAACGACCTTGCGTTCGACGCTCCAGCCACTCGGTGCAGACGTTCTCAAGGTTGAACAAGAACCTGTTGCTTTTGGCCTTATCGCATTGAAACTCATTTTTTCTTGGGACGAACAAAAATCGACTGACGTCATTGAACGTGCTGTCGCCTCAGTTGCGCATGTCGAAAGTGCTGATATCGTTGATATGCGCCGCGCTCTTGGCTAACTCACATGAAAAATCCTCTCAATCAGGAACAACTGAATAAACTTCAAGAGATTTCTCGCCTTGACCCAGAAAACCAGAAAATCGCGTTACCTGATTTCCTCAAGACACTTACTCCTGAGCAGATTTCTTTTCTTCAGCAGCAACAAGGTGGCGAGTGCGTTCTTTGTTTGATTGCTGAAAAAAAACTACATAGTCGTGTCCTCTACGAAGACGAGTTCGTTCTTAGTGTTCTTGAAATTCATCCTGCAACAAAAGGACATGCTCTTGTTTTTCCCAAGCAGCACTTTTCAGTCCTTGCACAAGTACCTGACCAGCTTGTTGCCCATCTTTTCACCATTAGCCACAAACTGAGCACCGTTCTTTTTGATACTCTTCAGGCAGAAGGCACCAATATTCATGTTGCCAATGGCGCTGCTGCTGGGCAAGTCCTTCCCCACGTCGTTGTTCAGGTGATTCCTCGTTATGATAAAGATCGCGTTGCTTTCCACTGGGAACCTCAAAAAGTTACTGATAAAGACCTTGATGCGCTTTACCAGCAACTTCAGGGAAAACTTGTTTTAGAAAAGAAACGACAGGAAGAAACCATCAAACCAGTCGAGCTTCCTTCTTCTGCAGATGAAGAATATTACCTTCCTTAGAATAACGGGATTAAATCACCGCTGACTACGGTCAGAATTGTTGCGATCAAGAACGTTGGTGTGAATGCTATTCCTTCTTTTACGAGAACTTGTTTCACTTTTGCTTTTTTTAACGCTTCAATTTCATTTTTTGTTATTCCTTCCGCACTTTTTTTGTACAGACACAGCTTTCCTTTGTAGACATCCTCTTCGACCCAATCGCCTTCCGTTAATGTATCTACAGCTCTCCTTTTGTAGAGGCACACTTTTTCAACACTTTTTACTGCAGCCATAAAATAAGGAAGTAACGCTAAAGGAATGAGTGTTAGATTGTAGAGCCATCGCCTTGGCATATCTTTAGGAAGATACACATTCATGTAGATACCGAACAGAATAATACCTACAAGCATAGTCCATTGCATAAATCTTATTTTTTTTGTTTGCTTTACTTCTTTGAATGCTTTTATACATGCTTTTCTTTCTTTGATCGCTAAGATGAGCGCTGCGACTAATCCATAGAGCGCGCCTACGATAAGAATATTGATAATGAGTGTGAGTAAAAAAGGCAGGTTTGATTCTGCTGCATCGGGAGGTCTTGTTGCGAAAACTACTCCCATTGCTGCCAGCAACTTGGTGTCTCCGCCGCCCCACTGTTTTGTTTTATAGAGCAGATACCCCACGAGACCCATACTCAAAAATCCAGGAAAGGCCAGGAGAATATAAGACCAGACATTCATGACTGCTGCATGCATTAATCGCAACATGACTCCTGAAAACAGGAGCCCGTAACTAATCCAATCAGGAACCTCTTTTGTTTTGAGATCAGAATACGATGCGCCGATTAGACCGCTAAGACCAATGGCTCCTAAGATGAGGTCTATGGTCATCTTTTCTGTTGGTAATGGGTATCTTTATAAATTTTCTTCATTCATTTGTGTTTATGGTGAGCATTATTGGTGCAGGTCCAGTCGGGAATTATGCTGCGTATCTTCTAGCGCAGCAAGGCTTCCCGGTGAATGTGTATGAGGAACATACTCTTATCGGCAGACCTATCCAGTGCACCGGTATTACCACCTTGTACCTCAAAGACGTTCTTCATGATCTCCAAGGAAGTGAAGAGTTTATTGTGAACACTATTGACTCAACGCGCGTTTACAGCCCTGATGAATCTTTTGTGGATATTCCTCTTCAGCAAAATTTCATTGTTGACCGCGCCCTTTTTGATCAATATATTGGCCATTTGGCAGAAAGCGCAGGTGCGACATACCATTATAGCCATAAATTTTTGAGATGTTCTCTCGAAAAAGATTCAATTTCGCTTACGTTTGCGCAGAATACTGTTCACGATGACATTCTCATTGGTGCAGACGGTCCTTCAAGCCTTGTTGCACGAAGCGTAGGCATTTACGGTAACCGCTCTTTTGCGATTGGTGTTCAGGCACGCGTTGCTCTTAACACGCCTGTCGATCCCCATGTTGTTGAGTTTTTTCTTGATGAAGGATACTTTGGGTGGCTTGTTCCTGAAAACCGAGGCATTGCCCGCGTTGGTGTTGCTTCGCGGACCAATGCAAAGCAATATTTTGATCGTCTAATGATAAAGCGTCCTGGAAAAACTCTCGAGTGGCAATCTGGCGTCATTCCCGTGTATAATCCAAAACTTCGTACCGAGCATAAAGGGGTTTACCTCATTGGCGATGCTGCAACCCAGGTTAAAGCCAGCACGTATGGCGGCATTATTCCTGGTATGATGGCTGCAGAGGAATTGTGTACTGCGCTTACTCATCACCAGAGCTACGAACGATTATGGAAAAAACGCATTGGACGTGAGCTTTGGCTTCATTTAAAGATCAGGCAGATGATGGACAAATTCAAGGCCGCTGACTTTGATAAATTAATTCGCCTTGTTAACCAGCCAAAAATCCGCGATATCATTAGCACCCACGATCGTGAGTTTCCCAGCAAAATTCTCTTCAAGATGCTTTTGA
Organism: Candidatus Woesearchaeota archaeon; assembly: GCA_964371275.1. Classification (GTDB taxonomy): domain Archaea; phylum Nanobdellota; class Nanobdellia; order SCGC-AAA011-G17; family UBA489; genus CAYJLN01. The sequence continues at coordinate 6,931 of CAYJLN010000022.1, read as the reverse complement.
AAGAACCACGATTTCTTGGCTTTTTACCCTCCTTGTTTTGACTTCTTAATGTGGTAAGATTTATATATCGTTTTCCTCTCTCTACTCCTTGTGAAAAGAGGGATTGGTGTTGTACGGAGAGGGCAGACAGCAATCAATGCAGCTTGGCTTATTGGTATGCTCGTTTTATTCTTAATTGTCTATATTATCCTTCTTCCTGAAGCTGACAAAGATCGTTTAATCAACGATCCGTCACGTCTTGGCCAGGATTATGGCTCCTATTATCCTTCAGATGATTATGCCCCTTCTTCTCGCGGGCGCAATTTGTTGAGCGAAGATCCTGGTTTTCTTACCCCGCTTCATCAGGCTACGATACAGCCTCTTGGTGCTGTTCGTTTGTATTCTGTTGCTGAAAAAATTGGCGAGACGTTGGCGTCTTCTCTTGAGGTTCGACGTGGATTTTTTAGCCGCAGCGACCGCGATATTGTATTCCGTCTTGATGATTTGCAAGAGCTTCGTGATGCAAGTCTTCTGTTTTTCCCCAATGAGCCACGTGGGGACCTTATTATCTATTTGAATGATGAAGAAATTTTTAATGCTCCTGCATCGTCAAATGATGTTCCGTTGCATCTTCCGATCTATCTGTTAGGAAAAGTCAATCGCTTGACGTTTAGTGTTAGCTCTCCTGGCCTGAACTTTTTCCAAAGCAACCATTATCTGCTTGAGAACCTCCAGCTTGTTAAGGACTACCAGAGAGAACATGTTGCTGAAGCGCGCAGCTTTGTTGTGAGCCCCCAGGAATTTGATTCGTATACTCAATTCCGTCTTGTGTACCAAATGAACTGCTTTACCGTTACTGATTCCGGAACTCTTCAGATTATTCTTAATGGGAAAGTGGTTGCTGAAAGTCTTATTGTGTGTGACGCTCGTGAAACGACGGTTGATTTAGACCCTGCTCTTCTTGAAAATGGACGTAATGTTCTCGAATTCTTTGTCGATCGCGGGCAGTATGTTTTAGAAGATCTTGTTCTCGAACGATTTAGTGGCGCTGCACAGCATCGTGAGTATACCTTCCCTCTTCAATTGGCAGATCTTGCCGGTCTTGACGCTGGTGCGCATGTTTTCCTCTCCTTACGCTTTGTTCATGATGGTCTTCGTAAAGATGCGACCTTCTTTGTGAATGGATTTCCTGTCTACGTCGATACGTTTGATGAGTATTTCGAGTATGACATTACGCCTTTCGTTTCAGAAGGACGTAATGTGATCCGCATTGTTCCCTATACTCCAACCAACATCGTGAGTATGGATGTGTATTTCGGATAATTGTCCGCCTTTACTATGGCCGAGCGTTCTGAAGACACTCAATCAAAAGAAAATAATGAGAAACTTTTTAGACAGCGTGAATATCAAACAGGTTATCGACGATCTCGCGGAGAGGCTGTTGCTGAACGTGGTCGACTTGCTGTCTTTGCAAATGACCTGCTTCGGTTTCTTCGCTACGGTTTGAAATTTGCACTCTATGCAGCTCTTCTTTTTAGTGTTCTTTATTTTGTTTTTAATACCGATGCTTTTCCCGCGTTAAAAACAAGAACTGCGACCATCGCGTCTAACCTTAAGCTTGATACTTTTTACCACCGCATTGCCGATCCCATTAGTCGCTCGTCTCGCGAGTATGTTACGGGCATTGGCACTTTCAAACCTCCTGAGCAAACACAACAGGCAATCGTTCAACTTGTCAAGCATGTTCAATTTAAGTCTGTTAGTTCACAAGTTTATGAAAAATCAGCCATCGAGATGCTGGGTTCTGCCGAAATCGAACCTCTCTGGGTAGGCGCAGCAGTTGATGAAGCGCGTGTTGCCTTTGATTGTTTATTAGAAGACCCAGAAACAAAAAAGACTCTTCCTGGGACTCTTGCGCTTGTTGGCCAAGACGTTAACAGCGTCGTCGTTACTAAAAGCGCCCCCCAATTCGTTTCCTTTTTGTGCCGGTTTGATGCGACCAGCTTTGCAGACCTTCCAGACACTATCGATTATCGCGTTTATAAAACACATCTCAAATGGAAATATGAAGGATTTGAAACGACAACCATCCTTCGCGCATTAACTCTTAGCAAAAACGCCTATGTAGGGCAGCAACAGCTTAGTCAAGATGTCCTTCAGGGGTATCGGGATCGCTATTTGGATTCTTATGGGCGTGCACAAAGCTGGTGTGTCAGTGGATGCGGTCTTGCTAATGCTTTTTTAACCATTCAAGCACCTATGCCCCTCGTCGATGTTGGTCCTTCTGTTTCCTCACAGCCTGGTGAAGCGGTGCCGTACTACCTTGAACTTGGGCTTACTGGTCTTGAGTATGGCAATCGGAAGGGCGAAGTGCTTTCCCTCGATTCTTTGACTCTTCAGCTCCCAGACACTCTTGTGTTCGCCCGTCCCTGTGCCTTTTTTGGTTCAGATCTTACCTTTGATGCTACTGACAGTTCTTTTGAACAAGTAAACAACGATATTTCTCGTGACGATATCAATGATCTTAAGGCGACGTGTACTCTTAAACCAGTCAATGTGAAAGACCTTATTTCTCCGGGATTTGTCACTCTTCGAGCTGTTTATGATTATGGAGAGACCGTCACTACAACGATTACTGTTCAAAAACAACCGCCGGGAGTTGTTCTTGCGTGATTCGCCCTCTTCCTTTTATTTTTGTCCTTCTTTTCTTAAGCGCGTGTACACTTTCTCCTTCCCAAGATTCTGACCGAACACCTTCCCTTACTCTTTCCCGTGATTGTACGAGTTTCAAAGAAGGCAGAGGCATTGTTGTTGATTTTATTGACCGCGCCCCACCAGCAGATATTCATGAAGGACAACCATTTTCTGTTGCCCTCAAATTTGCGAATCATCACCGTGACGCTATTCCTGTCGAATTCCAGGTTACTGACACGACTGACGCGCCCGGATTTTTAGACTATGACGGCACGGCCGTGATTGATGGCGCTGCGTATCAAGAACGTACAGTCTCTTATGGTGACGAGGCAACTACTCAGCGTACATTTGCTTCCCCAGGCTGCCGTATTCTCGATTGGGGGAACTACATAGAACGCGACTTAGGAACGTTTACGTATACTTCTGTTCCTTTCGATCACGATGTGACATATCTCCTTGATATGACCTATGACTATCGAAGTGAAATCTCTGCGACGTTTGATCTTTGTAATCCTTCTACCGGAATCTTTGGATGTTCTGCTGACGAGACCTTAACTGGTGAAACACGGCTTGGCGAGGGTACTCGCTTTGATCCTGTGACGATCACTTCTCTTCATAAGATCCTCGTAGGCACGTCATCTCCGACAGCATTTGATGTAGGCCAAGTTCTTGTCCAACTCGACCTTACTCTTCAGAACCTTGGCGGGGGAAGTATCCCTTCTCAGGGTGCTCAAACCCTTGAGCTTGTGCTTACCTCCTTGGACGACCTTCCCTTTTCTTGCACCAGTACTACTATGCTTTCTGGTTCACGCGCAGGTTCTGCAGTCTCTCTTTCATTAAAAGATGGGCGGGCAGAGGTTTCTTGTCGTGCCCTTGTTTCCCTTGATCGACCTCAGTCGACCACCGTCGTTTTTGACCTTACGTATCCCTATCACTATCGTGTACAGAGCCGTCCTGTCCATCTCTATCGTTCCACTGACAGCATTTTTTAACCATGGTTAACTTTAAATATAAGCACGACAGGATTTATACTATACAAGAGGTTTTGATGATGAAGAGGTCTTTCTTAATTGCCCTGTTGATTCTTTTTTTCGTCGTTGGCTGCAAGGGCGAGTTTGGCAAGCAAAAACAACCTGCAAATCAAGACCTTGGTACTTTTGTCGGTGGCAATCGTGGCATCGAGATCGGTTTTGCTGAAGATCAACCGCCACAGGCAGTTCTTGATGATGCACAAGAGAGCTTTTTTATTACGTTGCTTCTACGTAACGTTGGCGAGTATACCATTGAGCCTCAGTCTCTCGTTGCTTCGTTGAGTGGCGTTGTTCAAACGAGCTTTTCCCTTTCGAGTTTAAATGTCAAGAATGATTTTCCTCTGTATGCTGTTGGAAAAGACGGCAACCTTGTTACCCCTGGTGCTGAAGATCTTTTAGAATTTGGCGAGGCTTCCTTTAAATCCGATTTACCTGGTGATACCAGCTTCACGCTGCGTGCCGATGTGTGCTATCCGTATCAAACAAAAGCCGTCACCAAACTTTGCCTGAAGAAAGACGTCCTTAAGAAAACCTTTGAAGATGTGTGCGAGGTGAATAATGCTAATCTTGACGTTGAAAACAGCGGTGCACCAGTTCATGTTGCGGTGGCACGGCAGAATTCTGTTGGCTCGAATAAAGTGAAGGTAACCTTCACTGTTAAGAATGTTGGTGTTGGCGCTATCTTTGAGCCTGGCACGTATACTTCTTCTTGTACTGGCCATGAGCAAGACCGCGATCGCCTCCGTGTTACTGTGTCTAATCCAGAAAATAATTTTCCTATTGCCTGCGACCAGCTTGGTGGCTCAAATAGCGGCGTGGTGAAATTTGTCAACAATGAAAAAGTTATTACGTGCACGATTACGACGAGTGGATTACAAGAGGTTACCTTCCAGGATTTGTTGATCATCCAGCTTGATTATATCGAGCGATTAGCAATTACGACACCCCTTCGTGTGACAAACGCGTTGTTTTAGCGTTATTTTTATAAAGCTGCTTTCTTTTCTCTGATTTATGGACCCTGAGCCTCTTTCAGTAGAAGACCTCCTTGCTTGTGGCGAATGTTGCGGTTGCGGCTGCCGAAACTGCCCGTATACTCCTAAGTACCGCAAAGGTTCACGCACACTAGACCCACAATCTTTATAAGAAATTCTCTCTTTCTGCTCTTATGGATGTTCTTGCAGACCTTCATATACATGGACGATATGCACAAGCATGCAGCAAGATTACTACCTTAGAGCATCTTGAAAACTCGGCGCGTAGTAAAGGACTGCATCTTCTCGGAACTGGCGATATGCTGCATCCGAAATGGTTTGAAGAGATTACTTCGAAATTGACTGAGGATGACCAAGGTATCCTGTGGAGCAAGCAAGGCTTTCCTTTTCTTTGGCAGACTGAAGTTGCTTTATTTTATACCCACCATAACAGAGGAAGAAGAGTGCATCATGTTGTCCTCGCCCCCAATAAAGACGTTGTTGAGCAGATTAGGGATGCCTTGCTCAAAATAGGAAGACTTGATTACGACGGGCGCCCTATTTTTGGGATCAGTAGCGTTGAGTTTGTTGACATGATGAGGTCTATTAGCGAGGACATCGAAATCATTCCAGCGCATATCTGGACCAGCTGGATGGCTATTTTTGGGTCAAAGTCTGGCTATGATTCTGTTGAAGAGTGCTTTGAAGATCGTGCAAAGTATATTCATGCCTTGGAGAGTGGGATGAGCAGCGACCCTGCGATGAATTGGCGTCTTTCTCAACTTGATAAGTATAATATCGTCTCTTTTTCAGACCCTCACAGTTCACATCCGTGGAGACTTGGTCGTGAAGCAACCGTGTTTGACCTTCCAAAGATTACGTACAAGAATATCCTTCGAGCACTTCGTACTGGCGAAGGGTTAGCGAGAACAATTGAAACGTATCCTGAGTACGGAAAGTATCATGTTGATGGCCATCGCCTTTGTGGTGTTCGTCTTGACTTTCAGGAATCCAAAAAGCTCAATGGCCTTTGTCCAAAATGCAAACGACCCTTAACGTTAGGTGTTGCGTATCGTGTTGAACAACTTGCCGACCGGGAACCTGGATTTGTCCGAAAAAATGCCATACCCTTTGAACGGTTGATTCCCTTAAGCGAATTGATTGCGGCTATCTACAGCACCAAACAACTTACGTCAAAGACAGTGAGCGAGATTTACACTCTATTGATCAAGAAGTTCGGCAATGAGTATGCTATTCTCCGCCAGGCGACATTTGATCAGTTAAAAGAGGTCGTTCACGAAAAGTTAGCACAGCTCGTTATCTATAATCGCGAGGGCAAGCTTTCTATTGAGCCTGGCTACGATGGTGTGTATGGAACGGTCTTGTTATCGCCTGCAGACTTGATTAAGCAGCCACGGGCACAAAAAAGCCTCGCTGATTTTTAATGATAATCGTACCTTTAAAGTAGTGTAAAAACGAAAGCTTTAAATACTAGTTGTTATTACTAAATAGTTATAAAATTATGAGGTTACCATGAAACACATTTTCCAATCAGTCTTGATGATTCTTCTTTTCCTTAGTTTAGCAACCCCTGCATTTGCTTCTCATTACGATAATGGCCCAAGCAGCTATCGTTATGGTTCCTACTCGCCGTATCGCAATTACTTTGAACAGAGCGCATTTACCTCTGATTCATCCATTAACCGCGACGACTATTCCTTTTCCAATAGCTTCCTCGACCGTAATTCCGATCTTTTTAGCAGAGATTACCATGCAACCTCAGACTACGATCGCCTTTTTAGCGACAATCTCTTTTCCACAGAATTCCAAGATTCCCTTCAGGATTCTGATCTTCAATTTAGCGACGGGTATGCGCTTACCAAAGGCCCATGCATGACAAAGACGCTTCATGCGAACTTTGATGGGAAAGATAATGACTTTACCTTAACATCAAGTGTTTGCGATAACATCCAAGGGAACTTTTACCGAGACAATCGCGTTGATTCACAACAGCGCAATTCCTATGGATTCACGAATGACCGTGCTTATTCAGATTCCTTTAGCGATTCTTCTTTCGTTGACGACCTGTTCACCCAGGATCGTGATCGATTTACTGAACAGAATTCCCAAGAAACAGGAAGCTCTCGTTTCTTAGAGACAAGCTTTGGTAAGGGGACGTTAATCATTTTGAGATGATTATGATGGCGCAAGAAGACACCCAGATATTTTATCACAGCGAGATAGATACCGCTCTAG
>CAYJLN010000021.1:0-14436 GCA_964371275.1 Candidatus Woesearchaeota archaeon | reverse complement strand
CATTCTTCTAAATACTGATCAACGGCACGAGCTCCTTCTACAATAACTCGTTCGATAAAACCGCCAGTTGAGACATAGACGCCATGATCATGACAGAGATTGATGATCTGCTTCGTCATGGTAAGGGGGTGTAAGCGTTGGGAACCCCCAGCAAATTTGAAGCCGTCAATATAGTCTCCTACCAAGCCAAGTAAATCACTGAGGTAATGGAAACCAACAGGCGTATAATAAGAACCTCGGATTTCTATGACTCCTACAGAACGAGGTTTTGGTGCCTGTTCTCGAATAGGAATAAAATCAAAAGACCTCTTTTCAGGCATATCTTTATAAATATAAGACATGCTATTTAAAGATATCTATGACGGATGAGGTTAAAAGGGGGTTAGAAGGTGTTGTTGCTGCGACAACAAAATTGAGTTTCATTGATGGTAACGCTGGTATTCTTGAGTACTGTGGCTATAATATTAATGATGTAACGCGTTTTGCTACCTTTGAAGAAGTGATGTACCTGCTGTGGTATGGGCGTTTGCCAACTAAAAAGGAGCTCACGATCTTTTCTCAGAAAGTACGACGTGAACGAAGAATAGACGCCAGTATTGTCAGAATTATCAAAACATGTGCGAAGCGTATTGATGCTATGGATGCGTTGAGAACGGCAGTATCGTATCTTGCTCAATGTGACCCTGATTTACAGAATAATAGTGCTGAGGCTACTATAAGAAAAGGTATACGCATAGCAGCAAAATTTCCAACGATCGTCGCTGCTTTTTACCGAGTAAAGCAAAGAAAAAAAGTTATAGCGCCCAAGGTAAACCTTCCGCCAGGCGCTAATTTTTTGTATATGTTGCGTGGCACAATTCCTAATGAAATTGAGGCAAGGGCCATGGAAACAGATTTTATTTTAACTGCGGAGCATGAGCTTAATGCGTCTTCGTTTACTGCACGAGTAGTAGTATCGACCTTATCAGATCTGCATTCTGCTATCTGTGCTGGAATTGGTACGCTGAAAGGACAATTGCATGGTGGAGCTCGAGCAGAAGTCTATAAGATGTTGGAAGAGATTCAATCACCTGAGCGGGCAGAAGCCTATATTCAGCGCGCACTAAGGCAAGGCCAGAAAATCATGGGGTTTGGTCATCGTGTCTATAGAACATATGACCCAAGAGCAAAATTGTTCAAAGAAACTGCACAAGCATTAGCCAAGTCTAAGGGCGACAAAAAATGGTACGAGATAGCAACAAAGGTTGAAGACGTGGTGATCCGAGAATTAGTGGAAAAATTAGGAAAACCAATTTATCCGAATGTTGACTTTTATACTGGTCCTGTATATCACTATCTAGGCATTCTCTCTGAGCTCACCACGGCAATTTTTGCTCTTGGAAGAATAGCTGGCTGGGTGGCGCATGTGTTGGAGCAATATGCTGATAATCGCCTCATTAGACCAGATGCGATCTATACAGGTCCCCACAACCTGAAGTATATCCCTGTTGAGCAACGATGATAGCCGATGATCTTGCTGCGTATGCTGCACGTTTAACGTATATGGATCTCTCGGACGCCGTTGTTCATCAGGTAAAGCGACATTTTATTGATGCAGTAGGATGTGCTCTTGCTGCGAAAGATGCTGCACCAGTACGGATTGTACGGCGTGTTGCGCAGACTAGCATACCGCCATTACGTGCTTTTCTTTATGGAACCATGATCCGCTATTTCGATTACAACGATAGTTACTTAGCGAAAGAACCAGCGCATCCTTCAGATAACATTGGAGCAGTTTTGGCAGTTGCAGAAGCGATGAAAACGAGTGGAAAAGAGGTTGTTCTTGCCACTGCGTTGGCGTATGAGTTGCAATGTAGATTGTGTGATGCGGCGAGCTTGCGAGCTCATGGATGGGACCATGTTATTTACGGATTAGTGTCGTCAGGATTAGCAGCAGGAAAACTGATGGGATTATCAAGAGCTCAGTTGACCCAGGTTGTCAACCTTACTATTCCAACGTATCTTTCTACAAGACAGGTCCGAGAGGGAACGGCGTTGAGCATGTGGAAGGCATGTGCCTTTGCTAATGTTGCGCGCAATGCCCTCTTTGCAGCGCACCTTGCGAAACTTGGCATGACAGGGCCGAATGAAGTCTTTGAAGGAAAATATGGGCTTATTAAACAGACCCAACAAGTATCTATGTCCCTTGATATGAATTTATTTGGCAAGAAGAAAAGCCATTTTAAAATTCTTGACTGCTGGATTAAAAAATGGCCAGCCGAGGTTCATTCACAAAGCGCTATCCAGGCCGCTCTAGAGTTACGACCACAAATTTCTATTACAGATATTGATCATATTTGGATAGAAACACATGAGGCAGGCTACACTATTATTGGCAGTGGTGAAGAAAAATGGCAACCAAAAACGAGGGAGACAGCGGACCACAGTATTCCTTATGTTGTTGGTGCAGCACTCATGGACGGCAACATTGATAGACATACATTTACACCGAGAAGATTTCGTGATAAGAGGTTGCTTTCGTTGGTAAAAAAAATTTCTGTTTCAGAAAATCAACATCTTACCGAGATCTATCCGCACGCTGCAGCAAATAGTGTTCGTATACAACTAGGGTCTGGGGAGATGGTGGAAAAACGAGTCGATTATCACCGAGGGCATCCTCGTAACCGTATGTCAGATGCAGAAGTAGAAGAAAAATTCAGCACCCTAACAAAGCACATTCTGTCTTCAGTAAAACAACAGCAACTCCTAAAGCTTCTTTGGAACCTGGAAAAACAAAAGACGATAATGCCGTTGATGAAGGTGTTCAAGTAAATGCATCATTTTACGTTAATCCCTGGCGATGGTGTTGGACCAGAAGTTATAGCTGCTGCAGTTCGATGCATAGAAGCAACGGGCATTCCTATCCAATGGGATGTGGTTCAGCTCGGCAGTGATGCAAAGAAAAAATACGAGAATGAGTTACCAAGAGAAGCATTAGCTATTATCAAAAGAAATAAAGTTGCGCTTAAAGGACCAGTAACGACGCCTGTAGGAGAAGGATTTCGTTCAATGAATGTGCAACTACGACAAGCGTTGGATCTTTTTGCCAATGTACGGCCTGCAACATCCATTCCTGGTATAAAAACACCGTATGGTGCTGTCGACTTGGTGGTGATTAGAGAGAATCTAGAAGATTTATATGCAGGCGTAGAATTTGGAAAAGGAACATTCAAAGGATTACCTAAGGATACAGCGGTTTCTTTAAAGATTATCTCTGAAAGAAATACAAAAAGAATTGCGCACTTTGCGTTTACCTATGCTAGGGATCATCGCAGAAAGAAGATCACGTGTGTGCATAAGGCAAACATTTTGAAGGAAACCGATGGCTTGTTTTTAACTAGTGCTCGAGATATCTCAAAGAATTTTCCTCGGACTCACTTTGAGGATTGTCTTGTAGACACCATGGCAATGCAATTGGTTATGAAGCCACAAGACTACGATATCTTACTCTGCCCTAATCTCTATGGCGATATCTTGTCTGATCTTTGTGCTGGTTTAGTTGGTGGACTAGGGCTTGTGCCTTCTGCGAATATCGGAGAACGAGGAGCTATCTTTGAACCAGTGCATGGTTCTGTTCCGAAATATGCTGGGAAAAATAAAGTGAACCCGGCAGCAGCTATCCTCGCAGGAGCTCTGATGCTTCGTTTTGTAGGGGAAGAGAAAGCAGCAACAGCGTTGGAAAAAGCAACGATGGCCGTTATCAAAGAGGGAAAATATGTGACGTATGATATTGCAAAAAGAAAACCTGTTGGCACCACACACATGACTGAAGCTATTGTCAAGCGATTATGAGCCGGAGTAGTTTTACCTCAGTGATTGTTGGAATAATTTTGTCCTGTTATCGCGGTAGTTCTAAATGTTTATAAATAAAGTAACTCTCTGGTAAACTGATGAGGGTTAGAACAGAACGCGATTCTATGGGTGAAAAGAGAGTCCCTGCTGCTGCACTGTATGGCGTCCATACGCAGCGTGCCGTGGAAAACTTTCAGATTTCTGGTATACCTATGTCATTGGAAATCTGCTACGCCATTGCCGAAATAAAGATCGCAGCAACGCAAACGAACAAAAATCTTCGGTTACTTTCGTCTCAAAAAGCAGAGGTCATTATCAAGGCTGCGCAGGAGATTCTTCAAGGCAAACACGATCAATGGTTTGTTCTTGATGCTTTCCAAGCTGGTGCGGGAACAGCGACCCATATGAATATCAATGAAGTCATCGCAAACCGTGCACTTGAATTACTGCATGCAGAAAAAGGCAACTACAAGATAATTCATCCCAATGACGACGTTAACAAAGGACAATCAACCAACGACGTCTTCCCCAGTGCAATAAAAATCGTTTGTTTCAGGAAAATTCACGAACTGATTCCTATCCTGCAAGAGTTGCAAAAAGAACTCCTTAAAAAAAGCAAAGAATTTGGCGCCATCCTTAAAATTGGGAGAACGCATCTTCAAGATGCCGTACCGCTGACACTTGGACAGGAATTCCATGCGTACGCGACAACGATCGGAAAAGATATCGAGCGTCTTCATCAGCCGATAGGATCTCTGCTTGAACTGAATCTCGGTGGTAACGCGATTGGAACTGGCATCAATAATCCTCCTCAATTTGCTCCCCAACTCATAAACAATCTGCGTAAGCAAACAGATATAGCATGGAAAGAGTCTCAGGATAAAATTTATGCAACACAGAATGTCTCCATATTTCTCGAAGTGTCTGAAACGCTTCGCCTTCTTGCTGTGGACCTGACGAAACTAGCGAATGATTTTCGATTGCTCAGCTCTGGTCCTCATGCAGGATTTGCAGAAATATCCTTACCAGCAGTCGAACCAGGAAGCAGCATCATGCCAGGAAAAATAAATCCAAGCATCGCGGAAATGCTCAACATGGTTTGCTTCCAAGTGATCGGCAATGATCAAGCGGTGCTAATGGGCGAACAAGCAGGCCAGCTTGAACTAAACGTGATGATGCCGCTCATGGCAAAAAATCTGGTCGATAGTTTTTCTTTATTGATTAATGGAGTCCGTATTTTCACGAAACGATGTGTTAAAGGGATCAAAGCAAATAAGAAACACTGTCAATATTACGTGACGCATAGTGCAGAATTAGCGACATTACTAAATCCCTACCTAGGCTATGAAAAAGCAGCAGAAATCGTGAATGAAAGCCTAAAAACAGGCGAAACGGTCTATGAAGTCGTAAAAAGAAAGAGGTTACTCGAGCCATCGATCCTTGACAAAATCTTCGAAGGGACGCTGATCAAGAAAAAAACTAGAAGAAACGTTTTTAAGAAGAAGAAACAACATAAAAAGCGGTGAAAAGAAAATATGCACTTTGATAACGATTATTGGAACGCGTTAGATCGTGCACAGCAGATTCGCTATAATCCTCAGGATATCGGTATTTCTCACGGTATTGGCGAAGTCGGCGAAGGACTAAAGGCAAATATCTTCCGCGGCGCATCACTCGTTGAATTAGGATTCATGGGGCAAGGAAAAGGATTTCGTTCACAGCCAACAGGCCATACACCAGAAAGCTATGGTGCTGAAGAACGCGAAGAAATGAGGCAATTAGCAAAAATAAATGAAGTACAAATAACAACGCACGCATCGCCAAATATTGGGTCTGCTGCAGGATTCGGGGAAGGCGGGTTTAGAAAAGAAGCACAAGAGAATGTATTGCATGAAGTCGAACGGGCAATCCATTTTGCTGCAGATGTCGGTCAAGGTGGCCCCGTCGTCATGCACGTTGGGGAATTTGAACGTCCCATCTTTGAAGCAGATGAAGGAAAATTCAGGCGATATCCCGAAGAGGAAAAAAGAGCACCACTCTATTTCGTTGACGAAAAATCAGGATCGCTTCGTGCGATTCCCCGATCAGAAAAGGTATTGATTCCCGATCCTAATCGTGTTGACGAACAGGGAAACCCATTGAGAGACGAGAAAACAGGACAGCTTAACTGGATAACCAAAACCGTTGCTGATCTTGAGCAGGAAGCAAAGAAGAAAGGAGAAGACGTAGCTAAATATGTGTACAGTGCCTTTCAAGGAAGAGAAAAGGAGCAAATGAAAGCAGAAGAGCAACGCTTCAGGTTACAGGCGAAAGAAAGAGAAAGCGAGTATAAATACAGTAAAGAAATGGTCGACGATTTTGAAAAAATGCCTGATAAAGAGAGGAGAGATGCAACAATCAGGCTTCAATTCAAGGACTCTAGAGAGATACGGCCAGGAAGCGAGGAATACAAACAACTCCAGAAAGACCCCCTAGGATTCCTAAAAGAACGAACAGACCGATTTCGCGGACAAAAAAAAGCGTTTGAAGAACTTGCTGATTCATACCATAGAGGATCACTGCAAACAGAAGAAGCGATCAAGAATCTCAAGCCAGTTACTGAATACGGTGTTCAGCAGACAGCAGAAACAATTTCACGCGCAGCGATGTATGCGTATGAGCTTGAAAACAAATACAAGCTGCCGGAAAAGCTCTGGATTGCTCCTGAAAATTGGACGCCAGAACTCTATGGTGCTCACCCACGAGAATTAAAGGAAATTATCGTGAAAAGCAGAGAATGTATGGCCGAAAAACTCGAAAAAGATGGAATGGGAAAAAACGAAGCAGATCAGACTGCGAAAGACCATATCAAAGCGACTCTCGATATTGGCCATCTAAACTTCTGGAAGAAATATTTTGAGGGATCGGATGCAGAGTTTAAATCATGGATCGACAAAGAAACAAAAGCATTGATAAAAGACGGTATCATTGGCCATGTCCACTTGTCAGACAACTTTGGATACCATGATGAGCATCTCGCTCCTGGTCAGGGAAATGTTCCAATTGAGCAATTCTTAAAAAATTTAAAGGAAGGAAATTTCGAAGGGAAAATTGTTGCAGAACCAGGTGGCCAAAAGGAAGGGCATTTCCATCGGCCATTTACAGAAACATTAAAACTGACAGGATCGCCAGTCTATCGATTAGACGGTATGACGCGTTCATGGACAGACATAGAAGGAAGTTACTTCGGCAGAGCTCCCCAATCACCCTACTTCCTCGCAGGAGACCTTCTTCCCTCAAAGGATTGGTCGCTCTGGAGCGAACTTGGGTTGGAGTAACAACCTTTTTAAAAAGCGAAAAGTACCCATAAATAAAGAAATAAGAGGTGAACAGGTGAAGTTCGACATCAAAAAGAACGAACAAAAGAATCTTTCTCGATATGTCTCCGAAGACATTGAAATAGCGCGTAAATTCGCCAAGATTATGTACAAAGAATTAGGGGGTTTTATTCAATGCTTAGTCTTATTCGGATCAGCAGCCCAACAATCAAAAAACCCCAAGAGAGACATCGATATTCTTGTCGTTTTGGATGATGTCCGCATTAAGTTTAGCAAAGAGCTTGTCGAAACCTATCGCATTTTGACAGAAAAAGCGATTACGAATGTCGACCCCCAACGACTTCACATACAGTCCATGAAGCTCACCGCATTTTGGGAATATGTTCGTGCTGGCGATGCTGTCGCGATTAATATCCTCCGATCAGGCGTCGCGTTAATCGACACAGGATTTTTTGATCCTCTGCAGGCGTTGCTTGATCAAGGCAGAATCCGGCCAAGCGACGAGTCCATTTTTACGTATTTGACGATGTCTCCTGCATCGATGCACCGTTCAAAGCAGCATATTCTCACCGCAGCTGTCGATTTATACTGGGCGGCAATTGATTCAGCACATGCAGCGCTGATGACACTAGGAGAAACGCCACCATCACCAGACCACATATCGACAATGATCGAAGACAAACTAGTGCGACCAGGTCATGTGCATAGAAATACCGCGAAAATCATGCAGGAACTCTATAAAGTCTTCAAAGGTATTGTTCATCGTGACGTCAAGGACATTTCAGGAAGAGACTACGATGACCTGAGAAAGAAAGCAGATGAGTTCGTTAAGGAGATGAAAGCCTTTGTCGAGTATCATAAATCGCTTTAGGGACTTACGGCATAAGAAAACTCGAGCAAGTGGCCAATAAGATATGTTCTCAAAACTGGTCCGTACAAAGGATGATTAAGATTGATGTCGGTCATACTTTGTGCCTTCCGGTAAATCCACGATGTTTTATCCCAAACAACACGTCGAGCTTGCGCCATCATTACATTTCTGTCTCCTTCAGGAGCACAGGCAGCAAAATAAGTGGAGAGTGCAGTCGTTAATTTGTTAAGGTAATCATCAACGACAGAAGATAACGGTCGTTTTTCCACAATTGCAGTCAAGACCTGCTGAACGCCATCAGTTACTGAAGGATGACTGGTAAGCAAGGTCGCGATCGGCTCACGAACTGCAGGCGTAGGAGAAAAATCTGCAAACAGCCCGGTAATTGTTTCTTCCAACCCCATACGTAGTGGGAGGGAAAAGTTTCTATAAAAAGATGCTGGTAAAAAATAATGATAAAGAAGGAGTAAAAAAGGCCCCCTTCAAAACGAAAGGAGCCTCAAGGGTGGATGATAGTTATTTGTCGCGGAGAGCGCGCATAGTTGCTTCAATACGGTACTCGATAAGTGACTTATCTTCTGGACGCGTATCTTCGCCATCTGCAGGTGTTTCTTCTGCAAAGTTGCCAAAAAGCACAGCGTGTTGAAGTTTGTGCGTTTGAGCAAGTTTTTCAACTGCAGCAGCCAATCCAAATTCTGGATCAGCTTCCATGATGTTCGCTGCTTCGTCAAGTCCTCTGTAGAGTCCTAATTTTTCTCCAATACGATAGGCAACTTTGACAGCAAATTCATCAGGGCTTGCTCCTTGCCCTTGTGGATTAAGAATCCGTACATGAGCACTAGCAGCAGTACGTTTGCCGCGTTCTAAAACACCGCGTGCATCAGCAGCGCGATAATTAGAAAATGCAGTCATGTAGGATGATAAGGCACCATTGAGGCGCGCATTTATGTCCTTATGTCGTGCGTATTTCTCTGCAATAATTTCGTTTGCCATGGTTAGTTTTTGTGATAACCTCCTTTTGTTATCTATATGTTATAATATATATCACAACTAGTATATAAATCTTTCGTTTTGTAACTACCTATGGATAACAACATAGAAAAGCACGGGTTATATAAACCTTCTGACGCAAAACGAGCATATGGCCGAATATGTCATTATTCACTACGGAGAACTAGGTATTAAAGGCAAGAATAGACCGTGGTTTGAAAAACTCCTTCTGGAGAATATCAAGACGCAGATCAAAGGTCTCTCGTATAAGGACCTTCGCCGCATCTCTGGTCGATTGCTCATTGAGCTTACAAAAGACTCGCAAAAAGACGAGTTTGAGCGCCGCCTGAAAAGGATCTTCGGCATGTCATATTTTTGTTTTGCTGTTAACGTAAAGCAAGATCTAGAGTCAATGAAAAAGACCATTTCAGATTTTATAGAGACAGAACCCTATCGCTCGATGCAAACTGTTCGTATTCTCACGAAGAGATCCAACAAAGCGTTTCCGTTACAATCGCCAGACATCAACAAGCAGCTCGGAGAACATCTCATCAAGAACCATCGCCGCACCATCGATTTAGTGGATGCAGAGTTAAGTATATGGATCGAAATCGTGGAAGGATACTGCTTAATTTATACCAAACAAATTCCTGGTCTGAAAGGCCTGCCTGTCGGCGTGTCTGGAAAAGTCCTTGCGTTAATCAGTGGGGGGATCGACAGCCCAGTCGCTGCGTGGTATGCCATGAAGCGCGGATGTGCCGTTAAGTTCGTGCATTTTTACAATGAGACCATCAACAATCAAGCAGCACTTGAAAAAGTCAAGGACCTCGTGAAAGTTCTTTCTACGTCTAATAAGAACACCAAGCTCTATCTCATTCCCTTCAAGAATATCCAATTTGAGATCATTAAATATGTTCCTCAGAAATACCGCATGATTCTCTACAAACGATTCATGTTCAAGATAGCAGAGCGCATAGCGCGTAAAGAGGACGCAAAAGCATTAGTCGTAGGAGACAGCATTGGGCAAGTAAGCTCCCAAACACTCGATAACCTAACCGTTATCCGCGAGGCTGCAAAAATGCTGGTCGTAAGCCCGTTGATAGGATCGGACAAACAGGATATTGTCAACAAAGCAATTGAGATTGGCACGTATGATATCTCCAAACTGCCGTACGGTGACTGTTGTTCCTTCATGATCGCGAAGCATCCAGAACTGCGTCCAGAGAGCACGATAGTAAAGAAGTTAGAAAGCCATCTCGCGGAAGAAAAACTGATTGATGAAGCAGTAAAAGAATCAGAAACAATAACGTTCTAACATGTCTACGGCAAAGGAAATTCTCATCCATCAATGGACATCTTCAGGAACAATCACCGATCATCGCGTCATTGAGGCATTTCAACACGTGCCCAGAGAAGACTTCATGCCTGAACATCTCAAGCAAGAAGCATATGAGGACAATGCGTTCTCTATTGAATATGGGCAAACGATCTCTCAACCAACGACTGTTGTTTTAATGTTGCAAGCACTTGAACTTAACGGCGGAGAAAAAATCCTTGAAGTAGGCACTGGATCAGGATATAATGCTGCCTTACTGTCTGTTCTCGTCGGTCCCAAAGGAAAAGTGATCACGACAGAAATCATTTCCAATCTTGCCCGTAACGCACAAGAAAAACTTCGCCCCTATCGTAATGTTCGTGTTATTCCTATTGATGGATCTCAAGGATATTTGAAAGAAGCGCCCTACGATAGAATTATCATCACTGCAGCCTGCAAAAAAATATCATCTATTCTGAAAGGACAGCTCAAAAAAAACGGTATTCTTCTCGCCCCCGTTGATGCAGATGGCGCACAGCACATGCGCAAACTAAAAAAACACGGAAAATCATTTACGGAAGAACAGTTAGGAATTTTTTATTTCGTAAGAATGACAGGGAAAAATCAGTAACTTATGACGCAGTCTTCGTGATCACAATCTGGTATTTCCCAGGAAGTCGCGGTACTGCGCGGGAAAGTGCATCTTTTGCGGCGATAATGTTAGACTCGTCAACATTTACTGTAAAAACAGGTTGATTCTTCCTGAGTTGTGCAGCAGTTCCAATCGCACGTCCAAAGGCAAGCTGCATTCCCTTCGACATACGGTCTGCACCAGCACCAGTGATCATTTTGTTTTCTCGAAGAACATGGTGCGGATATATTTTAATTTTCATCACATAATTATTTCCCAGCGCCACCATAAGCTGTCGGTTAACAACTGTACGTGAGCTTTCGATCGCATTATTACGAATCTGGATAGCTTGCCGAGAAATCAGTGCTAATTGATGAGAAAATGGTTTCTTTTCGTCTCCCATGGCAAACTTGATTACTTTCTGCTGCGGAATAGCTTTAATGTAGCCTTTAGTTTTGAATTTGCTTTTTCTGGTATACGCGCGTTTGATTCTGCTGTAACAATGACCTTTGCGTAATCCCATGGTTATGCTCCAATGCTGACTTTAGTCCCAACAGACTGGCCAGGCATTCCCCGTTCAAAAATCGCTCGAACAGCGCCTTTATTTCCATGAACGTTTTTGATAGCACCTTTAATCTCTTTTCCTGAAGGCGTCTTCCATGCAACCGGCTTATTGAGCAGTTTCTGGGACTTTTCCCGAGTATCAAAACCATCAATTGTGATGATCATGTGGTTGGTATACTTCGTATGCCGTCCACCGCGAAAATTGATAATAACACCTTCCATAAGAAAGAGACAGGAAGAAAACGATTTAAAAAGCTTTCTAGAGACCGTATATCTAAAGGGAAAAACCGTAACCCTCACGACGATTCACTTCAGAATAACATCTGCTGAGCTCTCTACAGAGAGCAGATAAGACTGATGCGTCTTCAGGCGAAGAAGCGTCTGGAGGTACAATTTGTTGAAATCTCCGGTAAGCATAGTCAAAGAAAACAATCCTCTGAACAAGATTACTAAGAGGAATAGCCCGAACATCTACCGTTTGGCAGTGTAGTCGTACATCCTCTCCGTCCACGAGTTCGTGTAGTACCATTACAAAGCGCTACTAATGAGAATATATAAAGGTTTTCTTTTAGATTACTTAAAAGTAGTAACACTAATAATTCAGTAGAATTTCAACATCTTTCCCAAATAACGTTCTCAAATCTTCAAAGATCTTCTCTTTAATGAAGACTTTCTTAGGAAGCGTGCTATGACTCATTGCTTCTTGCACATCTTTAAAACCGCAATCCTGCAACTGTCCAAGTCCGCCGTTCGGTAAGATTATTGCCTTGCTGAATTTTTTCTCCTCATCTTTGGCGTCCAGATCATGGACAATATAGGCGACCTCATTAAGAAGCAATATCTCTCCAAACTTCTCTCCATATTTCACTCTAACCTTGGCGCGTTCCAATTCAATCCCTCTAATGCGCTGGATATGGTCGCTTACTAATCGAATAAAACCGGCACCCTCTCGTTTGACCTTGTCAATTTCTTGTTTCGTCATCTTTTTGTAATTGTCTTTCAAGCGCAGAATTTCTTTGAACATAGCAAGGTGCTGCTGCGTAAATTTGCCTTTGTCAACTAGTTGTTTCAACCCGCGATCAGCAGTCGTTGCTTTTACTGCCTCAAGACCAAGAACGTCCTGAACCATGTGCTCTGCAGTCGTGCAGAACTCCGTAATGCGGTCTTTCTCTGTTTTTTTCTCAATTTGCTCAAAGAGTTTCTTGATGCGTTTCAAGAACTCGCTTACCTGAACCAGCATCTCGTCAATCTGCTTTCCCGTAACTTCTTTGATCTTCGCATGCTCAATATCTTTGAACATCTGGAACGCTTTCGCCAAGGTCGTTACATATTTCATTTCAAGCATTTTTTCTTTCTTAACGAAAATGTCTTCCATCAGCTTGATCGTTTCTCGTGGTGTCGGTGGAGGAACGCCGTAAAACATGAGAGCAGCTTGGCTCGGATTTAATGTTGCATAATACAATTCCTCAGCAAAAATCCCAAGCATTTTTCCCTTTGCACGTTCAACAAGCCGATCACCAACGTCCATGTGCATGTCAATCGCCTCAGGACTTGGCCGAATACGACCCATCGTCAGCAATAATTTCCACGGCATGTAAATACCCCGGTCATACAACGGAATGCCGTCACGCAAAAACGTAAAGATAACGGGGCTTGCTTCCTTGATGCTTTCCCAGAAATCCGTCAAAATATAGACTTGAATGTGAAACTCTTTTTTCACCCCAGCAATGCTGCCAGCATCATAGCCCATCCCACGAATAATGGCCATGAGCTTATCGCGCAATTCAGCACGGCTCATCTTCTTGACATCAGTATCGTCAATAACGACGGCGACATCGATATCATTGCTTCTCGCATCTCCTCTAAAGAGGCTGCCAACAGCAACATAACTCACAATATACTTCTCAAATTTCTTCAAGACCATCGTTTTGTGGATTTCTGCCACTTTCAAGGCCTTTAGCACGTCTTTCGTATCGTGGACAATGGCGCTCAACGAAATCTGCTGGAGAATCTCATATTTCGCGTCAAAGCAGTCTTCACGAAGCTCGCTCATCAGCTTGACAGCAGGCTTGATATTCTTGTCAACCTCAACAGCCATTCCATCAACAACTTTGAACAATTTGTCTTTCAGCTCATATTTCGTCATTTTTTTAACATCAGAGTCATCAACCAAGAGAAGCACAGAAAGCGTATTGCGAAGTTCGTCTTCCTCTTCTTTGCTCATCTCTCTTTTTTCCATCTCTTTGATGAGCCTTTTTTCTTTGTCAATGTCAACAGGAGGCAGGAGCGCAACGCCCGTGACATACTCGCCAAATTTTGAGAGAACTTTATCTTTGAACTGGTCAATCTTCGTTCTCAACTGTTCGAGTTTATGCTTGAGCTCGTCTTTCGTCTCTAAATCCTTCATCAGATGTTCTTCTTTCGTGTCAGGAGCAGGTTTTTTTGAAGAAGAAGGATGCTGATCTTTTGCCATACAACCAAGGCAACGAGTATGCCTTTTTTAAAACTTTCTAGGGATAAAAACACAGGACTTTCTTCCCCAATATTTATAAACAAGCACCCTGTCTGCTTTTTCATGAAGCGTGTTGTTACTGGACTGGTACTACCTATCTTGTATGCAGTTCTGGTCAGCGCAACACTCGACATCACAAACGACGATCTCACGTTTGGTTCACCCACGCAGGCAAAAAGCACAGATACCAAAGAGATTACGATTACGCAGAGTTTTAAGGTAAAAGCACTAGACACGAGTTTTACAGGCATTTCGTACCAATTCCAACCAGAAAGTAATTTCAATGCGGCCTATCTAAAAAAGGTAAACCTTCCTCCAGAACCATGGTTGCCTGGCACCGAATACACGGTAGACGTCGAAATCATCGCCCCGGAAGATTTTAGCTCAGTAGATGATGATCTCAAA
>CAYJLN010000020.1:0-14768 GCA_964371275.1 Candidatus Woesearchaeota archaeon | reverse complement strand
AGGGAATAACCGCTATCAGCTTCTCGATGTCGAAGATTTATGTGCAGCTATCTTTTTGTGTTTGACGAAGCCAGAAGACAACGTCAATGACACGTTCAATATTGGTGCAAAAGAATTTGGGACGATGAAAGAAGATTTTGGCGCTATTATGAGATATATCGGTTCAAAAAAACGTATTATTCCTATTCCTGCGAAGCCCGTTATAGTTGCCCTTCGCGTTCTTGAACTGCTTCATCTGTCTCCTCTGTACAAGTGGGTCTACGAGACTGCACCGAATGACTCTTTTGTGTCTATCAAGAAAGCTGAACGCAAGCTTGGATTTAAGCCCAAATATTCAAACAAACAGGCGCTCATTCGCAACTATGACTGGTACTTGCAAAATTATGATCTCTTCAAGAACCAAAGTGGCGTGACTCATCGTGTGCCATGGAAACAAGGTATTTTGAAAATCATTAGCTGGTTCTTTTAGTCGATGGCTTTTTAAATATCTCTTCGCCGTTTTTTACGATGTCTACATACTGGGCAAGACACCGGCAGGGTAAACGAGTTCTGATTAACGATTGCCATGGTTCTCTAGTGCAAGTTGTGGTTCATATTATTTCTGGGTCTGCTTCTGCACGGGAAGTTGATCTTGAGATTTCGTCTCCCCGTGGTTCACAAAAGGTGCATCTTTACTCACGCGGCCAACCATATCCTATCGCTCAAGATTTGCACGTTAGAGTAAGCGACCCATGGTACCAACGTAGTGCGCGTGGTCGAGAAATTAATTTAGAATATAACTATGACTCCCAGAGATATACGATTGTTCGTGCTCTTCGATAGGTTCTTTATAGATATCTTTATAACTTTCTTTTTTGTCTATTCTATCATGCCTCAATGCGCACTAACTTACCGTAAGAATAATACCTCGCATATTATAGAAGGAGATCGTCCCCTTTTTGATCTCAGAGTTTGTTGTATCTCTGGTACTTCTCGTTGTCGTGAAATTGATCTTGAAACAATGAGCGCTGACGGAACGCAAAAAGTTCATCTTCGCTCTTCTGATAAACCGTACAACCTTACCCCCCATTTAACCGTACAGATCGTTGATCTGCCATCAAACAGGAGAGGTATTCGGAGCCATGGTCGAGAAGTCCGTCTCGGTTACTATTTTAGCAGCAGAGACTATTATATCCAATCACCAATTTCTCATTTCTAAATCCTACAGATATCTTTATAAGAATTCTTTTTGTGTAGGCTGTATGGCTGCTAAAAAGAAGATCCTTATCTTGGGTGCAGGACTCTCTGGATTAGCGGCAGCTGATGTCTTATTGCCTGAGTATGAGGTATTGATTCTAGAGAAAGCACCGTTCATCGGCGGGTTAGCGAGCTCCTTCGCGATGGAAGGCGAGCTTATTCCCCGCTTTAACCACCATATTGTTGAGAGCAATACGCTAACCCTGCAGTATCTAAACCGGTATCATCTTATGGGGCATAACATCTGGCAGCGCATCAATTTGGCGATTGCTGTCGATGGCATGGTGTATAACATCAATCATCCTCTGAAGTTTCTTCGTTTTTCTTATCTTAATTTCTATGAAAAACTCCGTTTTGGTTTATTTGGACTCTACTGTATTCATCTGATGAACCCCGATAAGCTTCCTGATGATCTTGATGCGCGAACATGGCTTGAGAACTATGCAGGCAAGAGCGTTACTGACAAGGTTTACTATCAGCTCTATGGGCGCAATAAATTTAATATTAAACTTGAAGAGATTTCTGCGAAGCAATTTGCTCACCGCATCAAAGAAAAAGAATTTTACGATCTGTTTACGTTTCCTGAACAAGGCATTCAGGGAATGGTTGATGGACTTGGACAGGATATCCGAGATAAAGGCGGCAGGATTATTTTGGAAGTGTCTCTTGTCGAGCTTGATCTCCAGAAGAATACCGTTGTCTATCTTGATAAGGGGCGAAAACAAAAACGAACATTCGATTTGGTGATCAACACTATTCCCGTTCCTGAACTGTTAAAATTCACGAAAGGATTACCTTCAGATTATATTAACCAGATTAAACGCCTTTGCTATACGCCTGTTGTTGGCTTGTGCTTTGGAACAAAGGAATTTTTAGATCCTTACAACTACTGGATTAATTTCTTCCATGAACGCATTCATGTCTTGTATCAGCATTCGTTGCTCATTGATAAATACAAAAGCAAAGTCAGCTGGTGCGTGCGCTATGGCGGGAGCGAGGAAGATTTCATGCTGCCAGATGAGAAGATCAAAGAGTTATATCTTGCGGCGCTGAAGAAATACTTCCCTACCATGAACTTGATTTGGTGCCTGGTGTTCAGGGAAAAATATTCTGAACCAATCTATGATAAGGACTACTTTTCGTATTGTCCCAAATATCGAACGCCTGTGTCAGGATTATATAACGCGGGTATCCAGGTGACGTTTCCTAAGATTCGAAACATGAATGTTGCGTTAGAATCTGGGTTAGAAGTCGCGAAGATCATTCGAGAAGACAGCAACCCCGTGAACTAGCTATTTAATCCTATTAACGACACACCGAGAATAATTGCGGCGATCCCCATTACTCTCCATCTATTCATTTTTTCTCCCAACATTTTTACTGAGAGGATGCTGACAAAAATATACGTTGTTGACACAATGGGGTATAGCACGGACAGATTTCCTTTTCGCAATGCCATCATATAGAGTACTGTTGCAATTCCGTACAACATGCCTCCAGCGATCAATTGATAATTTTTGATGAGCTTTAGGGGATTGAACGAGAAATCAGCTGCTCCTTTTTTTAAGTAGACTGCTCCAAACGCTCCGATGAAACATCCGAGAATGACCAGTCCTATCGCGGTAAGTGGTGTGTTCATGTTAACTCCTTCCGATGCAGCTTACTCCTACTACGATGAATCCAATACCGGTCCAGTTGATGATACTCAACGGTTCTTTTAAGACAGAGGCTGAGAGCAGACTTACCCAGATGAAGCTTGTTGCAATTAACGGATAGACCAAAGACAGGTCTGCATGCTTTAATGCCGTAATAAGTAATGCTGCGGCGCCTAAGTAAATGACTAAGCCTGTTATGACGTAGATATTGAGCGCACTTGCGAGCGTCGTTATTCTGTTAACTCCTAGCTTAATCAAGATCTGACCTGCTGATGTGAGCAAGGTACAGACAAGTACAATAAGAATTGATTTTATCCTTCTTCTCATGAGTCCCCCTTCTTTATCGCGATTTAAAAGGTTTTCTTTGTTTTTTGACAGATATTCTGGAAAATTTATACAGTCTCTCCAGACGACGCATAACCTTTAAAAAGCCTCTAACTCCCTCTCTCCTCATGGTTGCCACTCCTGCTGCAAGCAAGAAACGTATTCTTCTCATTAATCCACCCTCACCTTTCCTTTTAGATGAGCGTGTGTTCCCTCCTATGGGCATTCTTTCTGTTGCTGCAGTTGCAGAACAGCATGGTCATGCTGTCGATATTTTAGATACAAGCGTGTCTTATGCTGATGGAGACTTTACTGATCAAGCAGCCCATGAGGAAAGCGTCTCGCGCTCTATGCTTGCGCAATTAACTGGACAAACACAAGCAAGATCTTACGACCTTATTGGGATCACCGCAACATCTCCGCAATTTTCTTATGCTTATGAAATGCTTCAGCATGTTCGGCAACAAGGCACAACTGCGAAGGTCGTTATTGGTGGACCGCATGCGTCTGTTGTTTCAAGCCTACGGAAACAGCGCATACAATCTCTTCTTAAAAGCGGACCACCACACTTAGCTGGAAGTCTTGAAACACGAGTTCAGCATGCTGATTCTGAAACTCTTCGACGCGAGTTAGATGCGTTTGATCCTAATTTTAAACCTCTTGAAGAATTCGATCATATTGCTGCAGGAGAAGAAAATGGACTTCTTGAGATTCTTAATGGTGCGACGGCAAAATGGCTTGACGGCGGACTTACTGCCTCGCTCGATGCATTACCGCTGCCAGCACTTCATCTTCTTGACACACGCTCCTATCTTTATGGTCCTGTTCGGGACCCGCAAGGACGCATAACTACTGGCCCGAAATTTCCCCTTCATGGATCACCAACACTCAATGTGATGACACAACGCGGATGCCCATTTGATTGCTATTTCTGCTGCGGTCGCGATCTTCCTCAGTTCCGCCAAGTGAGATTTCAAGGCGACTTACGCGTCCTTTCAAAAGAACGACTTCTTCAACAGCTTGAGCACATTTCTCGTACATACGGCGTCTCAAGTTTTATGTTTTATGACGATGAATTCAACTTGAGTCGAGACAGAACACTTGGTCTGCTTGAAGCTCTTGCGACTACTCCATACCACTTCCGTGGATTCGTCAAAGCTGAATTGCTGGTTAAGCATCCTGAAGTTGCTGAAAAACTAGCAGAGGCAGGCTTTGTCGAGATTCTTACTGGCGTTGAGTCCGGATCACACCGCATATTGAAAGATCACGTCAGAAAAAATACGACACCCGAAATTAATTATGCCGCTGCAGAGCTTCTTCATAGCGTTGGTGTTGGATTTAAAGCATTAACAATGGTTGGACACCCCACAGAAACCTACGATGATGTTATGGCAACTAAAAAGTGGCTTCTTCATACTGGACAGCTATTCAAAGGGTCTGATATTCCTTTTTCGTTCGATGTTACTATCCATCAACCTTATCCTGGTGCTCCTGTCTGGGATAGGGCTGTTTTAAACACTGGCGAGTTTTCGGATCAATTTGCATGGGTTTATCATTCCCCCCATACGCCGAATGGCCGTGGTGGGCTCTATTTCAATAAGCTTGATTTTAGTCGTCGTGGAGGGTATTACAAAGGCGTTCCTGGAGAGTATAGCTCTTCTGTCCGCACGCAAGAGCTTAGTCCAGAACGATTTGTTGCGCTTAGAGATGAAATCGATGGAGAAGTTAGACACGAATTTGGCATGCCTGGGTTACAACGTGTTTCTGCACGTAGTAGTTATGAGCATTCTATGGGAGCAGGACTTCAGTTTACTCCCAAACCTTAATTTTGATCAGCATCCACACTGCCTTTAGCCCGTCTCTCCATTTAATTTTCTTACCTTCCTCAACTGATCGTGGTTTGTAGGTAATAGGGACGACTGAAAATCGGTGTTTTTTTTTGAAGAGGCGCGCCATTAACTCGATGTCGTATTCAAACCCATTCGACACCACCTTAACATTTTTCAAAACACTGCTTTTAAACAGCTTGTAACACGGCTCGTAATCTGTTAATCGTGTTCCATAGAGAAGATTTCCTACCATGCAGATAACTCTATTTCCGACGGTGTGCATCCGAATTTGTTTTTCACCAGAAAAAAACTTCGGTAGATTTCTGCTTCCCAAAACAAAATCGACCCGGTCTTTTACTATAGAGGACAGGAGACGCGTATACTCCTGAGGGTTATACTCGAGATCTGCATCTTGAAAAATGATAAAATTGCCAGTGCACACACGTATCCCGTTTTTTATTGATCCGCCTTTCCCAAGATTTTTTTCGTTAAACAAGACCTTCACTGATTTATCTTTTATGTTTGACAGAATTTCTCTTGTTCCGTCTGTTGAGCCATCGTCTACAATCACCAGTTCTTTCTCTGTTTTTGGCAGCTCAACGTTCTGTACTTGCCGTATGACTTCTAGAATTGTGTTCTTTTCATTGTAGGCAGGTATGATAACAGAGAGTTTCATGACATCAACACTCGCGTCAGATGCTTTTTAAAACTTCTTATTCGGCGTTTATAGAGGGTATGCACGCTCCTTCTGCGCCAATAACGTTAAAAACCCACACGTGCTCGCTTTTTTATGAACGGCCTTAAGGTTATTCGATTTATTCTCCTTGCGTGCATTTTTCTTGGTGTTTTGTTCAGATTTATCGGTCTTGACAACGAATATCTGTGGGATGATGAGCAGACTTCGCTCATTAGTATCGCCAAGGCACAGCACCAAAGTTTTTTTGATGGCGCCTTATACTTTCAGGAACATCCTCCTTTAGGGCGATGGATACAAGGCTTGCCTACCCTTTTCATTGATTCTGATTATGGTCTTTTGCGTGTTCTTGGTCCTAATTTCTTTGCGTGGAAGCATATCGCTCTTACTGTTATAGAAGATACCTATGTTGCTGTCCGTCTCATGAATGTTTTGATTGGGTTGCTTGGTCTTCTTTTTGGCTTTCTCATTGTCAAGAAATTGTATGGTTTTGATGCTGCGCTCTGGACGACTGCACTAATGTCCCTCTCTTTTGATATTATTGGTTACACGCGACACGAAGGTCTCTGGAAGATTCTTTCCTTTTCGTTCAGCTTGGGTTGCCTTTACTTTTATATCCTCTACCTTGACTACCGCCAACAGGACAAATTGCATCATAAGCTCCTTTCTTTAGGCCTGAGTATGCTCTTCTTGATCATGGCGCTTGGCAGCAGGAATTTTGATCCTTTGTTTATTATGATTACTCTTCTTGCCTGCCAGTTTCTTCTCCACCATCGTACAAAAGACCTCCTTGAGAACTTTATTTTTGCTGCACTCGTCGGGTTGTGTTATGCTTTTGTCTTCCGTTTCCTTTATCCCGCCCCTGCACAGCAGTTTGCACGAGACCATCTTGGCGTCCAGTCTTTTACCGATCTCTTTGGATTTACGTTTATTGGCCTTTTGAAGAATGTCATGCTTCGAAACTCTCTTGCCTTTACCTTTAGTTTTCTCCTCCTTCTTTGGACTGCTTTTACTGTCGTAAAGACGTTCCGCGCGGACAAAAAAACACGTTTCCTTTCTTTACTGCTTCAGCAGATTGAGCATCATCGGCTTACCTTTGTCCTTGTCCTTTATGCTCTTGTCAGCTTTGGCGGCCTTGGTTTTTCAAAATTTGGAGCAAGCCCTTCGTATAACCTAAGTCTCTTTGCCGCCTTATTTTTATTGTTTGGACCTGCGATTCAACGATTGCAGACGAAACGCATCGTTCCTTACTGCGTTATTTTTCTCTTGCTTATTTCGCTTGGACAATTGATCGTTGGATTTCCGTATAGCGTCTGGACGTACAGCAATCTTTCCCTTGGCGCTCCGTTTTTTAGTACAGCGTATGAAAAAGACGCTGTTGACTCCATCATTGATGACCTTGCTATTCTTGGGAATCCACCACTCATGACAGACAATGTCAATCTCTTACTTTTTTACCCTGGACAGGCTGTTCCTCTTATTGTTTCTCAAGACCCACGATGTAATGAAAATACGTTTGCACAGGCGAAAATGGCAAAGGCAAACGTTGTCCTAAAAACAAATGATCCTGCTGATCAGTACATTTGCGCTCTCTACCAGACGCGCATCCAGTTTTTGAAAGGATTTGAAGGCGACGGCAAAACCATGGGACTTTACGCTGTTGTTTGATCCGCTTACTTTTCGCTCGCCCTGCATTTCTGTATAGAAATCCTTAAAAGAGCATCACTCTTCCTTTTTGTATGGACCAACAACCACAAAACCAAGGCATTTTGTCTGATTTGTGGCATTTTATGAAAGAAAACAAAAAATGGTGGCTTTTGCCTATTGTGATTGCTCTTCTTCTTGTTAGCGCGTTGATTATTTTTGGACAGAGCTCTGCTGTCTCTCCATTTGTGTACGCGCTTTTTTAACTCTTTTTTAGCTTCCAGAACAGAATTTTTGTGAGGAGCTTGAGGTGATTGATGATTTCTTTTCTTGTGTTTAACTTTGACACACCGAAACGCCTTGTCGTGAGCGTAGCTGGGATTTCTATGACTTTTTTCTTCTTTTGCAATAACTTGAAGAGTATTTCTGCGTTAATGTCGAATGCTGTTGATGTTAGGCGCATCTCTTTCAGGTCTTTTGTTCTGTACAGCCTGAAGATTGAGCTCATGGAGCGAATACTTTTTCCCATGAGGATTGTGTAGAGTATATTTACTCCCTTGCTTAAAAAAATTCTGTAGAACGGAATGTCTTTTCCTAATTCACCGCCGCTCATGAAATGTGATCCAATCACGCAATCAACATCACCTTGCGTAAATCTCTTGAGGAGTTCTGGTATTTGGGATGGGTGGAACGTGAGATCGGCATCGAGAAAAACAGTGAGATCGCCCCTTGCAGCATTAATGCCTTGGCGCAATGCGTATCCCATGCCTTGGTTTGGCTCGTAGGCTACAACCTTGATGTTTTTTTCTTCTTTTTGCAGCTGTTTGAGTCCTCCGAGCGTTTTATCTTTACTGCCGTCGTTGACAAAAATAATCTCGAAGTCTTTGCTGCACTTTCTTATTTCAGGGATTAGCTCTTTTTTATAGAGCTTGATATTCTCTTCTTCATTGTAGCAGGGAATAATTACTGAGAGCATATTTTTTCGTTCACCTTTGTCTTTTTAAAGATATGTTCCTTGATTGTTGTTTTCTCCTTCGTTTTGCATAGTCTGCCTGCTTTTATGATGGTTTCGTCGTTTGACTCCTTTACAGTAGTTTTTTAAAGGTTTCTTCTCTTTCTTTTACCGATACACATGAATGTTGCTGTTGTTGTGGGGTCGCGACCTGAAATTATCAAGATGAGCCCTCTCATTAGAGAGCTTTCTCAGCGAGGCATTTCCCACTTTATTTTGCATACTGGACAGCATTATGATTATTTAATGAACAAGATTTTCTTTGAGGAGCTTGGCATTCATTCAGAAATGATTAACCTTGCTGTCGGTTCTGGGAAACATGGCGAGATTACGGGAAAAATGATGATTGGCATTGAGCAGGTTCTCTTGGATCGTAAACCTGATGCCGTTCTTGTTCAGGGAGACACGAATACCGTTCTTGCTGCTTCTCTTGTGTCTGTGAAGCTGCATATTCCCTTAGGCCATATTGAATCTGGACTTCGCAGCTATGACCGCCGCATGCCTGAGGAATATAACCGCGTGATTGCTGACCATATTGCTGATTACTTATATCTTCCGACGCATCAAGCGCAGCAAACCGTGCACAAAGAGGGACTCGATCACGCGATTGTTACAGGGAATACCATTGTTGATGCTGTTCAGCAAACGCTTGAGATTGCACGACAGAAATCCTCTATTTTAAAAACGCTCAATCTTCAGCCTCGCCAGTATTTCCTTCTTACTGCCCACCGCGAGGAAAATGTTGACTCTAAAGAGCATCTTTTGAATATTTTGAAGGGGTTGAAAATTATTTCCGATTCTCATCCTTACCCTATCATCTTTCCTATTCATCCACGAACAAAGAAGCGAATAACTGAATTTGGATTGCAGTCTGAATTAGCGGCAATTTCCAGCCTCAAGGTTATCGAACCTCTTGGTTTTATTGACATGATTTATTTAGAGTCCCAGGCATTACTTACGCTTACCGATTCTGGGGGCATTCAGGAGGAATCATGCATTTTAAATGTTCCCTGCGTTGTTTTACGAAAAACAAGCGATCGCAAAGAATCGTTGGACTGTGGCGCTGCCTTTTTAGCATGGACTGATCCTGATTTGATTGCTGAAGGTGTCAAGACGATGCTCTCCAGACCGCGGCAGTGGACTCATCCGTTTGGCGATGGCAAGGCTGCTGCTAAGATTGTTGATCATCTGCTTCGCGCTTGTCGGTAGTACCATAAACTATTTAAAAAGGCCCTTCTTTTGCTTCTTTTATGAAAGTCCAGGACTTAATGATCAAGCAAGTTCTTACCTGCGCCCAGGACGATCCTGTTATTTTTGTTGCGCAAAAGATGATCGACCATGATGTGGGTCTCCTTGTCGTTGTTGAAGACAACCTTTCTAAGCATCCTGTCGGCGTTATTACCGATCGTGATTTGATTGAGCGTGTTGTGCTGAAGAAACTTGATCCTTCGAAGACTGTTGCTGGTTCTCTTATGACCAAGAAAGTTGTTAGTGTTCAGCCTGAAGCCTCTATTGCCATTGCTGCTGATCTTATGAAGAAAAATAAGCTGAAGCGCTTAATTGTTGTTGATTCTTTAGGCAACCTTGCGGGGATTATTTCAAATTCTGATTTCTTGAAGCATTTCTTGGATATTCGAAAACAGCTTTTGGACTTTTCTTTTGTTTAACATGACATCACCACCAAAGAAAATCAAAGGGACTTTTACCGACATCCATGTTCATGATCCTGATATGTTGTCCTATAAGCCTGTGTATTCTCGTTGGGTTCAGGATCCGAAAGGCTATTTTTTAATTCGTGTTCTTAAAGAGAAGAAAACCGTTGAAGTTGGCTACTGCACAAATGACAATAAGTTAGTGAAAAAAATTGAAGGTAAAACGCCCCAGGAAATTTATTATACCGTCATTGAGCATGGGTTTCTTTCTCGTTTAGAGCATGCTGCGTATTTAGGGAAAGAACTCGCGAAGGCCTTTCTTTCTATGAAGTATAACTTCCCTTATGTGCAGGATGAAGGGCCTCAAGATGAGCACGTCTGGCAGTAGACACCTTTAAATACAACTTCTTCTTTTTTTGATTGGGGTTATCAGAGATGAAACGAGCTTTTGTTTTAGCACTTATCCTTCTAATTCCGTTCTCCATTATCGTTTCTGCACAGACTAAGGCACCAACCATTGTTCTTAACTTTTGGAACAAAATTACTGGAACTGATGACATTATGAATACGAATCCTGGTAGCGTTGGGATTGGGACGACTGGGCCGTTTAAATATAATGAAACTATTAGTGGAGGTAATCAGACAAACTCTACGCTCGTTACCAAAAATGCGAGGCTACCTACTCCACAAACTTACTTTTCATGTGCAGAAGATTCGTCTTCTCATCTGATCTATTGTTTTGGAGGTTATGATTCAACAAACCAAAATCTTCTTCGAATCGTTCAATATAACGCTCTTGGAGATGTGCTTTCGATAAAATCTGCTACTTTACCAAGTTTCACAAGCTTCTTGTCTTGCGCCGAAGATTCGAACACGCACAAGATCTACTGCTTTGGTGGCAGAAATGGTGCTGTTTTTTATAACCAGGTTCTAGAGTACGATCCTTCTTCAGACTCTCTCAATATAAAATCCGCCACTCTCCCCCAAGGTACCTACTTTTTGTCTTGTGTGGAACAATCTTCAACGCATAAAATCTACTGCTTTGGTGGCGATACCAATAATGGTGTGCTAAGCGACATTATCGAATATGACCCGTCCAGCGATACATTAATCAAAAAAGCTGCAAAATTATCGACACCCCATGCCGGACTTTCTTGTAGTGAACACCAACAAACTCATACACTATACTGCTTTGGTGGGTATGACAGTAATGGACGAGCCATTGACGAGATATTTGAATATGACCCTACAACAGACACCATTAATCTGAAATCTGCACGACTCTCCACACCTCTCGAAGGGCTCTCTTGTTCGTTTAGTAACGTAGTAGCAAAATTCTATTGTGGTGGAGGAAGACAGCATCCCACCTATCCCGATGACCTCTTGGAATACGATCCGTCAACAGACCTCATTCGTATCGATAAACACTTTACCTCTCCGCGCTATGGAGTTGCGAGTTCCCAAGACTCTTCCACAGGTAAACTCTATTTTTTCGGCGGAATTTATGTTATTCCTAGCGGTAATGTCTTCCTAGACGAGATCGTCGAGTACACACCAGCTATTCCTTCTAACCCGCCCCAAACAATAGAACGAACGATCAAACTTCGCGTCGATGGCGGCGACTTTCTTATTGGATCGCAAGGTGCAGCAATTATTCTTCGTGCAGAGGACAATCCTCTTGTTTGCTGGCGTTTCACTGTTACAAGCCAGGGAGAAGTTAAGACAAATCCAGTGCTTTGTCCGTAGCCATAACAACTCTTTTAAAATTTCTTTCTATGATGTATAATTTTGATTATATGCAGGATGAACAGGTGTGGATGTCGTGATTTTTCCTATTCAGGAGGTCTTCCTGCGCCGCCTGCAAGCAAGGCAAACGCCCCAAGCACATATTTTCGTAGAATCGCAAGATTATCTACACGCATCATTTTTCTCAAAATTACTTTTGGTCTGAAGTAGAACTTTCTCAGCGCTATTTTTTGCAACTCTTTCAGCTCACTTGATGTTCGGCCGTTTGTCACCCATGGCAGTTCTCCCTCAGAGAATCCCCCCCATGTGAGATAGTTGTCCCATTTTGCTGAACTCGACGTTAGGGCTCCATATTGCTTTGCGTCTTTGTAGAGCTGCGTTCCTGGATAGGGAATTGTTACGGTAAACTGCGCCCAATCTGGATCAAGCTCTATTGCGAAATTTATGGTTGCCAGATCGTCTTCTTTTGCTGCTCCTGGCAGTCCGAGCATGAAGTATCCTCTGGTTTCTAGTCCTGCCTCTTTTGCCCACTTAAACGCGTTTCTTATGATTTCTAATGTCGAGTCTTTTTTTATAGTGTCAATGAGTTTTTGCGTTCCGCCTTCAACACCAAAGTGAATCCCCCAGCATCCTGCTTCTTTCATTTTCTTCAGCAGTTCTGGGTCGACTAAATTTGCTCTGGTGATACAATCCCACTTTACTTTCTTGTTTAATCCTTCTTTTGTGATTGCGTCGCACAGATCCATCGTTCTTTTTTTGCTTAACGTGAACGTGTCGTCTCGTATCAATATCTCCCTTGCACCATATTTTTCTACCAGCAACTTCATTTCTTCGACCACGCGCGGTACTGAATGCATGCGATATCCTGTCATCGCTGTTGCACAGAACGTACATCGGTAAGGACATCCGCGTGTTGTGATCATCGTATACGCTGGCAAGCGTCTATAGTAGGAGACTGAAGGCCTGTAGAGTCGCATCTTTATCAGGTCTCGATCAGGAATTGGAAACGTATCTAGATCTTGCACTTTTGGTGCTGGTTCATTTCGTATTGCAGCCCCTTTTTCTTTGTAGACAATTCCTGGGATTTCTTTTAGCGAGCCTGTTCCTTCAAATGCGTTAAGCAACTTGAGAAATGTTACTTCTGCTTCTCCGATTGTGACGATATCAATTGATTTTTCTGCTTCTGCTGTTTCTTTAGGTCTTACTGACGCATGCGATCCTCCCACGATCGTTTTTATCTTGCTATTCACTTTTTTTGCGATTTTACATACGTCAACCGCTTGACTATACATCGAGGTTAGCATCGCTACGCCAACAATATCGTACTTTCCTTTTTGTATGTGTTTTTCAAGTTCTTTACCTGAAATCCCCTCTGCTTCGCAATCAAGAATCTCCGTTTTATGGCCGTTTTTATTGAGATAGGTCGCTATATAGAGAAGGCTGAGCGGTTCTGACCGCGGCCCTACTTTCTTCCCCAATTTTTTCCAATAGCCATTATCTGATGATGGCATAACTAACAAGGTTCTCATTTTTTAGTCGCTTTCTTATACTATTATCGTTGACTCTTTTTATAGTTTACCCTCGTTTTTCTTTTGGGTTTAATGCCGTTATTTCCGCACTTTACGAAATGTTTATAAATTCGCCCTTTTTTTCCTTGTCATGCGTTATTTCAAGCACTCATTTTTACTGATTTTCATTCTCCTTTTTGCCTTGTTCTTACGTTTACATTCTCTTGATGAGCGGGAGTACAGCACTGACGAAAAATGGACTATTCGATGGGCTCATGAGATTTCCACCGGAGAATTTTACCAGAAGTTATACCAGTATACTTTTCCTCCGACGTACTTTTATTTCATTGCTTTCTTTTTGAATATTAGCAATGATTCTGTTTATGTCGTCCGTTTATTCCTTGTTGCGCTGAGCATCCTGAGTATCTATTTAACTTATCTTCTCGGTCGGCGTATGTTCTCTGAGCGGGTTGCTCTCTTGTCGAGTTTTTTGCTGAGCATTTCTCTCTTTCATATCGCCTTTTCTTCGCATATGAAACCTTATGGATTTCTGATGGTGCCTTTCGTCTTGTCAACATATCTTTTTTATCGCTATCTTACCACGCATAATACGACTCTCTTATACCCTATGGCGTTGCTCTATGTCTTTTCATTTTATACCCATGTGTATTCGGCTTTTTTCATTGCAGGTCATTTTGTTGCTGCGCTTATACTCCTCTTTCGTAAACACACTTTCCGCTTTAAGCCGTATTTGTATACGCTGGTTATTACGGGGCTTATTTGTGCGCTTTGGCTTCCTGTTCTCTATCAGCAACGCACCTATATCGAAACGAATCTTGGCGGCTTCAAAACGTTAGAACTTCTTACCTTTAGCAATGCCCATCATTTAGCGTATCCTTTCTATAAGTTTGCGCTCATGATTGATGTGTCTGACATCTTTGCGTATTTCCGCCTCTTTTTTGTTCTCTTTCCTCTCCTGTCTGTTATTTTTCTGCTTGGCTGCTACTCTGTTTGGAAATATCATGAACGCGCAGCAATTCTCCTTTTTTCATCACTCTTTGTCCCTGTCGTTCTTCTTGGTTTTCTCGGTTTTTTTACGCCACTCTATTCTTTCCGCTACTTTGCCTTCCTCTATCCGGCATACATCCTTCTTTTGTCTCATGGGTTTTTCACCGTCCGATCACGCTTCCTTCGCATTTGTCTTCTTGTGTTGACTGTCGGCATTTGGCTGGTTACTCTTCACCATTATTACAGCATTTTCACCCAACCACACTGGAATGTCGATATTGGGCTTTAAACCCTTCCCAAACATTTTTAAACTTTTTTAATGGTAATCCCCTTTACCATGCGTGTTTGTATGCTTACCACTGCATATAGTCGGTATTCTGGAGATGGAGAAGCGAATTTCCTCGCGTCGTTTGTAGAGGAACTCGCACACCAAAAGATACCTGTCGATGTCGTTACTCCT
>CAYJLN010000019.1:0-15714 GCA_964371275.1 Candidatus Woesearchaeota archaeon | reverse complement strand
GATTCCTTTTCCTTCAGAATCCGTACTTGATCTCCCTTACACAACGATTTTTACCCAACATCAGTTTTTTCATGATCATCTTTCTTATGCTTTTATTGTTAATTGGTATCTGGAAAGGCGATGCCTATAAGGGAATTTCTGGTGCAGCAGTCACCCTCGCTTTTTTTGGCAGCCTTGCTGCTGTCTTAATTTCCCTTACGAGCGACCTCTTCATGTTTGGTCCAACTGGAGGCCTCCTTGATTTTTATTATAGCATAGACCCTTCAACGCGAGCGCTTCTTTGGTTTGTCCTTATTGTTGTCGGTCTTATTGCACTCGTTACCTATGGCGATGGCGATAAATCTCCTCGTGAGACTTATGCTGACCGTCTTGCCGAAGGCTTTTTCGGGTCTAGAAAAGATAAATAACGATGGCAACTCCTCTTGATACTAGTTTGTTGACGTACCTGACGCCAATTTTTGTCTTCCTTCTCGTTTATGCTCTTTTGCATGCGATGATTGCCAAACTCAAAATTTTTGGCACCAACACGTTTGTCCATGCGACTGTTGCCTTTAGTTTGTCGTTTATGCTTCTTATTTTACCAGACGCTCGTAATGTCATCGCTCATTTTACTCCTTGGTTGGTCGTCCTTCTCATTTTGACGCTCTTTATTTTCTTCTTTTTTATGGCGCTTGGCGTCGAGGATAAATCTCTCTCAGAAATGGCTACTAAAAATGCTGCATTTATCACCTTTACTGTTGCTTTCATTCTCGTCGTTTTCCTTATTTCTTTAACAGAAGTCTTTGGTCCATTTCTTCTTTCTACGTCCGGACCAGGATTTTGGAATGCTACCAAACGTACGCTCTTCCATCCCAAAGTACTTGGAGCAATCTTTATTCTCATTACTGCAGCATACGCCGTCAACTACCTTTCGAATCCCTTGTCGCATCGCTGATTACTTTTTTCTAAAACTTTCACTTGTTTTCTTCAGCTCTTTGACGCTCGTCGTCAGCGGTTCAAGAATATTCTGCAGCACTTTTTCCAGTGCCCGCACGTTCGCGCCGACATCATCAATTGACTGCTTGTATTCATGGACTTTTCCAACCATGGCATTCTCCAACGCTTCAAACCGACTTTGCATTCTTAGAATTTCTTGCTTTAATGAGAGGATATCTGTCTTGACTTTTTCCTTCCACATTCCGAGATCGCCAACGCTGTCCAGCATTTTTTTCCATTTTTCTGCGACAATAGATTCTGCGAGCTCTTCAAATCGTTCGTTCTCCCGTGGAGCGAACCCACCACTCGTTACTTGTTGCGGTTCGTACTGCGGCTCGTTTTGTTGGTCCTCACCACTTGTTTGGTCGAGAATAGATCGCTTCATTGTGTCCCGCACTGATGGTTGTGGCGCCTCTCCTTCAATGCTCACCTTTGTATTCGCTTGATTTAACGCCTCTGCGATCATAGTATTGGGGTATCCTTTTCCTTGCAATGCCGTAATAATCTCTTCATTTGATAGCCCCTGCTTGATCATACGGATTACTTCTTCAGTTGGCGGCGCTGTTTGCTGATTTTGCATCATTTTATTTCCCTCTTTTTGTTTTTAATGCAGTTTCTAATTGTTTTTCAGTTACGAAGTTCATCGGATTCCATAGCTCAACATACTTCTCCACGACCTTTACATCCTCTTTTTTTGCGAATGAGCCTATATCCCGTGCAATGTTTTGTAGTACTACTTTGATTGTTTCTATTTCTCGTTTCATCTCTCTAAGATCGTCGTTGATGAGCCTTGTTTCAGTCATCATTTTTTTGTATTCTTCAATCATATTTTTATTAACAACAAGAAGTCTTTCTGCAAACAAAGTCTGCCTATTCTCTGTTGTTCTTATGCGATTATTCAGGTCTGAAAGAACATAGGTAATATCGGTCTGCGGTTCTGTTTGCATTGTTCCCTCTTTTCTTAGAAGCGGTATTTTGGCACTTTAAATAATTTTCTACCGAAGAGGAATAAACTATATAAACAGACTTCTCTTTTTGATCGCCATGGCAGATATGAAAAAAGAGGAGAGTTCTCACATCATTTCGGAGGGAAAAGAAAACGTTCTGCGTATTAATGCTACTGCGTGGTCAATGAGCACGAGCATCGAAGATAATGCCTTTGCAATGGGATACGTCATTGACCAGCTTGCTGCGTCTCCTGGCGTTTCGCGCATTGTTTTTCATCAACGCAAACGCTTCACCTATGACTATGATCAAACCCAGCTATTAGTTGGTATTGCCCAACTCTATCATCATCTTGTAAAAGACAAACGCGTTTTTAGCGTTCTTAACTTAGGATATACCGATGATGCGGCGTCTTTTATTGGGCAGAAAGTTAACACTTTGCAGCATCTTCTCTCTACTTTACTTCGCACTGATCCTTTAGGTTGTTATGTTGAAGTAAAACGATTGCTCCGGGAAGAGAAAATTCTCCTTCAGCAGGAAAAAAATCAGACGTACTCAACCATCCGGCAGCATTATGTCGGAGTTTTGATGTATGTTTTTCATCTTCTCGATAAGACTAAACTTATTGCTCTTACTCGTGATCAGCTCGATGGATATTCTGTAGGTGACAGAACTATTTACAAAAACATCTTTCGCGCTGCAATCACCCCAGATTTTATTTATACCCGGCTTTTATCAGAGCCGCCGCTTGAGGGAGAACAAATTGATCTCTATAGCGTTGACGAAACCGATATCATCATCTATAAACTTCCCGGAGACATCAAAATCCTGTACCATATTACGCCTCCAGAATTTAAATTGACTGATGATGAACAGTATCTTGTTGAGCTTGCCCGCAATGTTCTTGCTGAGCATCGCCCACGTGAAGAAGATTTTCTTGACCCGCAACGCATGCGCACGACTTTTCTTAATATCGGAAGAGATCTCCTGCAGGAGTTGAGTGAAAACAAAGGTTTTTCTCTTGACTATCGCCGCATTGAGGTACTTGCTGCGATTCTTGTCCGCTATACGGTAGGGTTTGGCCTTTTGGAAATTTTGTTGCAAGACCAAAAAATACAGGACATTGTTGTCAATAGTCCCGTTGGATCGTCACCGATATATGTCGTTCACCAGGAATATGGCGAATGTACGACAAATATTTATCCCAGCAAAGACGACGGGGATGGGTGGGCGACCAAATTACGCCTGCTTAGCGGTCGACCTCTTGACGAGGCGAACCCTGTCCTTGACACCGAGCTTCTTATTCCTGGTGCGCGAAGCAGAGTTGCCGTCATCACCAATCCATTGAGTCCTGAGGGTATAGGATATGCCTTGCGGCGTCACCGTGATGATCCTTGGACACTTCCTTTGTTTATGACTAATAAAATGATTAGCCCTCTTGGAGCAGGACTTCTGAGTTTTTTGATTGACGGTGCGCGTACACTTCTTGTTGCTGGAACCAGAAGCTCTGGTAAAACCAGCTTATTGGGATCTCTTATGGTCGAGATTATGCGAAAATATCGCATTGTGACTATTGAAGACACGCAAGAGCTTCCTGTTTCTTCTTTACGTACGCTTGGCTATAACATTCAACCTATGAAAGTGCGAAGCGCGTTGACTTCAAGTGGTATCGAGCTTGGTGCTGATGAAGGTATCCGTACGAGCTTGCGTTTAGGAGATAGCAGCCTGATTGTTGGCGAAGTGCGCAGCGTTGAAGCACGCGCATTGTATGAGGCGATGCGTATTGGTGCGCTGGCAAATGTTGTTGCTGGAACTATTCATGGCGCAGATCCTTATGGTGTTTATGATCGTGTCGTTAACGATCTTGGCGTTCCCAAAACAAGCTTCAAGGCAACTGATATCCTCGTGATTGCAAACCCCATTGTTAGTGCGGACGGGTTGAAGCGCTGGAAGCGCGTGTTGCAGATTACTGAAGTACGCAAGCATTGGAAAGATGATCCTTCTGCTGAAGGCGGTTTTGTCGACTTACTACGCTATGATCCGCAACGAGATCTTTTAGACGTTACTGATGAGCTGAAGAATGGAGACAGTGATGTGCTTAAGTCTATCGCAGGCAATGTTCGCGAGTGGGTTGGTAATTGGGACGCTGTCTGGGAGAATGTTCTTCTTCGCGCACGCATGAAAGAGCTTCTTGTTGATACAGCGCAACAGATTCATCTTCCCCGTCTTCTTGAAGCGTCGTTTGTTATTTCTGCAAATGACCAGTTCCATCTTCTTAGTGAGATGACCCTCCAGGAAGTTGGCGCTCTTGATACTAAGCGCATCTTTACTGACTGGAAAGAATGGCTGAAACGTGAGGTTAAGCATCTTCAGCTTGCTGCTGCGTCATAGAATCTTTCCCCCCATGCCACCTGATATTCAAGGAGTGATTGATCGCTACAAAGACGCTTTTGTTACTTCGGAGTTTTCTGAACGTGTCATGAGCAAGGACTACGAGGTGTTTCGTCGCGAAGCTCTCATTGGCAAGACTGGGTTTTATGAACGCGCATGTCAATTTAGCCAGCGTCTTTTAACAGTCAGTCCTAACGCACAAGAACGAGCGCGTTTACTCGTTTCTATCGAAACTTCCCACTTACAAATCACTCCTGAGGGTGCGGCGAGTTTTGCTACGCTTTTTGCCTTTGCACTGATTCTTCTCGGGTTGTTTTTAGGCGGAGTGACCTACGCACTTGGGCAACCAGCGTTTTTTACGAGCCTTCTGTTTGTTCTTGGCGGCGCTCTTCTGATCAAACCACTCACTAAACTTCCCCATTACTTTGCGCTTCGCTGGCGTCTTGATGCGGGGAGCCAAATGGTGTGGTGCGTCCTCTACGTCGTCATGTATTTGCGTCATACCAGCAACCTTGAACATGCCATCAGATTTGCAGGCGAACATGTTGGGGTCCCTTTAAGTCTTGATTTGAAAAAAGTTTTTTGGGATGTGGAGTCTGGTCGCTTTGTTACTATCAAAGAATCTCTTGATCATTATCTTGAAGGCTGGCGAGAGTACAGCCTCGAGTTTGTCGAGGCGTTCAATCTTATTGAAGGGAGTTTGTATGAGCCTGTTGAACAACGGCGCTTAGACATTCTCGACAAATCGTTGCAAGTTATGCTCGATGGTTCCTATGAACGTATGCTCCATTACGCTCACGATATCAAAAACCCCATTACCATTCTTCATATGCTTGGCATCATTCTTCCTGTTCTCGGTCTCGTTATCTTTCCGCTTCTTGGCAGCTTGATGGGAGGACTAATCAAATGGTATCATCTTGCCATCCTCTATAACCTCGTCTTACCTCTTCTGGTCTTTTTTTACGGCACCCATGTCCTCAGTAAACGACCGAGCG
This sequence comes from Candidatus Woesearchaeota archaeon, assembly GCA_964371275.1. Classification (GTDB taxonomy): domain Archaea; phylum Nanobdellota; class Nanobdellia; order SCGC-AAA011-G17; family UBA489; genus CAYJLN01. Next base: position 10,408 of record CAYJLN010000019.1, on the reverse strand, counting down.
GCTATGGGCAGGGATCTTCGTTTTCATCAGCCCTTCTCGCCCAGAAATCGCTGCTTTTCTCCAGCGTTTTATTGTCTAGTTTTTTTATTTTAATTGGACTGACTCCCTTGCTGATGCATTGGTTTGCCCCAGGCATTGATTTTGCTTTTTTGGGCAGCTCCTTTTTAGATTACAAAGGAGTTCATGGCCCCTATGGGTTTGGAGCGTTACTGTTGAGTTTGTTCATCCCTCTTGGCTTTGCTTTTGGCGTCTCTTCCTACTATCGGCGAAAAACTCGCGATCTCATCGGTATCCGCGAAGAAACCGATGTCCTCGAAAAAGAATTTTCTGGTGCGCTGTTCCAGTTAGGCACACGTGTTGGCGATGGCATTCCTGCAGAAATTGCCTTTAGTCATGTTGCTGAACAAATGAAAGACAGCCGTAGCGGACACTTTTTTACGCTTGTTGATACCAACATTCGTCAATTGGGCATGAGCCTGAAGAACGCGCTCTTTGATGAGCAACGCGGTGCGTTGCGCGCATTTCCAAGCCCCATTCTTGAAACCAGTATGAAGGTTCTTGTTGAGAGCGCGAAAAAAGGGCCGCAGGTCATTAGTTCAAGTTTAACGACGATTAGTTCTTACCTTAATAGAATCCAGCAGGTGAATGAGCGCCTCAAAGATCTCCTTGCCGAAGTCATTAGCAGCATGACCAGCCAAGTGTCTTTCTTGACGCCTGTTATTGCAGGCATTGTTGTTGGTGTAGGAAGCATGGTCGTTACTATTATTAATCTCCTTAGCCAGCAGTTCCAGAGTGTTGGCGGACTTGATGAAGGAGGGCTTACTGGAGGCGTCGCTGCTATCGCAAATATTCTCCGCATTGAAGACGTGATTCCTGGTTTTCATTTTCAGTCTGTTGTCGGTCTTTATGTCGTCGAGCTTGCTGCCATTTTAACTCTTCTGAGCACCACTATTGAACGCGGGTTTGATCCTGTTACTGGCCAATATCGTTTAGCAAAATACACTCTACGAAGCACGTTGCTTTACTTAGTGATTGCTCTTGGAGGCATCATTGTCTTTAACTTCCTTGCACAGACCGTTAGTATTGCTTCTGCGACCTAAGTCCTTTCTTCCTTCGCAATCTTTATATACAAATATCTCTGTGTTATTCTCAAAAGAGGGTGTCTTGTGAAACGTCTTTCTATTCATTCGTGTCTGTCGATCTTATTAATCCTTATTGCTTTTGCTCTTCTTATTCATTCTTCCGTTACTGGTTATGCATTTTACCGTGATTATGCTCCTTCGTATTATGGAGGTTATGGCTTTGGCGATTTCTTTGGCCTGGGCTATATCGATTTTCAGAGCCTTTATTGGCAGTATGGCTCTTTCATCGATGCTGTTCTTTTTTTGATGATCTTTCTTGGTGTTGGTAAGAGCGTCTTTAAGAAGCATTTTGGCGACAGTGGCACGACAACTTATGTCGGGATTGGTATTTTTTTAGCATTTGCCCTTGTGCTCTGGGAGCAACAAACACAATTCTTCTTATTGGAACGGTTTGGTCAATATGTGTTCTATATTTTCCTTCTCCTTTTGTTCTTTTACCTGTACAAATGGATTTCTCATGCTGGAGGGAATACTCTTTTCGCTCTTGCTGTGAGTTATCTTGTCTATTACTTTTTCTTTCACAAAGAAATTCAGTCCCAGATGTTTGACAAATGGCCTGGATTATCGCAGTATTTGGGCTTCCTTGACATTCTTCTTGGTGCAAGCGTGATCTATCTTGTTTATTGGCTGATTTTGGGACGTAAAAAACAATCTGAACCAGAAAAAAGTAAATGACATAGATACCATCTGCCAGTAGTTACAAATAGAAAGCTTTATATACTTGTTTTCTTCTCACTTTCTTCACTATTTATGGAGGACTTATATGGCAATTACTAGTGAAAAAGGAAAAATGGCTCTTGGCGCCGGTGTTGGTTTAACCGCCCTTGTTGCTAGTGATGCTCTAAAAGGGATAGACACGTTTACTCACAATCTTGTTGACAAAGTCAAATTTGTAGGCGATAAGGCTGGAGCATCTTCCGTGCCTGTTTCGAACCCTCTTTCTGTTCTTTCTGGTGCCGCTTCGTTTATGTTCGGGTATGTTGCCCGTCCTCTTGCTGCACTAAAGACTTACGCAGCCTACGAAGCATGTAAAGCCATTCAATTGATCGGATTTACTGGTGACATGGATTATGGCTTGAATGACTTTTTTACAGACTCCTCTGCAACAGCCGTGCTTATGGGTCTTTCCTATGGTCTTGGGTATTCAGCGCGACGAGGCACTGATGCGCTTGGATGGACCTCTAGAACCTCCACTCGTGCTCCTTCCCGACGACCTGCTACGACTGCACCACCGGCATCACCATAATTTTCCTTTAATAACCTTTATATATCTCTCTTTCTGTTTATCTTTATTCTTTTATTTCAAGAAAGATGGTGAGCACTACTGATTTCCGTAGAGTCATTGACGATGACTTGATGAAATTGAAGTTTCTTTTAAAAAGCAAGATTGCTTCCCTTGATGAGATCAAGAAAGAAGAGCAACGTCTTATTGATCATGTGACAACACTCATTGCTTATATCCGCCAGATGGAAGAGACGCTTGAGAAGGAAATTGAGAAGTACAAGCGATTTAGCACTGGCTGGGAGAAAGCGTATGCTAAGAAAAAATGGGATCTTCTTGGACAGGCTATCCGCGAGGAAATCGACAATTTTAATCAAGAGTATGCAAAAACAAAAAATGCATATGAGCTCTGTGCTGCACTAACGCAACGCCTGGAGACTCTTCGCGATTTTCTTCGCAAAATGAATGATGCTAACAGAGAGTCAAATGACAAAGAACTTGCGATTCTTGAAGATTTCCGCAAGCAAAAAACAGAAGGAGCTGCGTCGTACGACCTGTAATCTACTATGAAACTCTTTTTCGTTATTATCGGTCTTTTGCTGATTGCATTAGGAGCTTTGCCTTTTTTAACGTCACTTGGCGTTCCTGCAATGATTCTTACTCCGCTTTCCCGTATCCCGACCTTTGGGCTTAAGCCAGTAATCCTCGTGGTTGTTGGCCTTGTTGTTCTTTATTTTAGTGTTCGCCGGTGATTGTCATGTCCTCCTCAAGTTCGACATTTAACCCACTTGCCCTTAAGTTCCGCGCCACAAAATTAAAGATTGAACTTTTTCTTTTTGGCATCGTTACTTTTTTTGTCGGTTTATATCCGCTGCTTGGACAACGAGGCTACCTTCCTGAATCGTTGTCTTTTCTTCCTCTCGAGGGTACGGGGTATTTTATGATCGTTCTTCTCCTTGGGTTTTTTGCCTTATTTTTAGGGGTTCGCCAATGAATAGAAAAGGAGAGTATGGATTGCGAGAGCTGGTCATTACTATTGCACTTCTTCTTTTTTGTCTTGCTGCGTATATGGTGACGCGTAATATCTTAGTAAAGGTGCTTTTATGACAAAACGCGGTGATTTTGATTTCGTTGTTGTCCTTATTATTGCGCTTGTTGTTCTTTTAGTTCTTGGCGTTTTTAATCAACGCCTGCTTGGTGCACAATCTCAAGCAGAAGACACTGAAATTTGTCATACGAGCGTCCTTGCACGTGCAGCGACGAGAATCCCCATAATTAGTCCTGAAGGCGCAGTTCCTTTGCAATGCAAAACAACCTATGAGACTATATCGGAGCCCGATATCGACGAAATTAGACGACAGCTTGCCAATAAAATGGTTGACTGCTGGTGGCAAATGGGCGAAGGAAAATATGATTTCTTTGGGGATGTCGATGAAGATCGCCCACGATGTGTGATCTGTAGTGTCCATAGCTTTGTTCCCGAACTTGCGAAAAAATATCCTGGCGGATTAGAAGGATTCACTCGCTATCTTGCACAAGAGAAGATTCCTGGAAAAGATCAGACGTATCTTCAGTATCTTACAAAAAATCCAGAGTCAACTGGCTATTATACCAAGCAAACCATCAATGACGTTCTTGATCTCCACAAAAAGTATGCAGTACTTATCGCGAACGGAGACAAAACGACGTGGTCACGTGTCTTTTCTTTCACTGGTAAAGGCGCCCTCATTGGTGGAGGAACTGCAGCTGCTCTTGTCGGTCTTGCGATGTTTACCCCTCTTGCCCCGGCTGCTGCTGGCATTGCTGTTCTTGTTGGTGCGGGTGTTCTTGGCGGCGGAGGTGCAGGCGCTTATTTCTCTGACGAATTCCCTGATAATGTGTACACAACTTTATTACTGATTCCTTATGATGATTCACTTAAAGGGGCGTGCAGTTCTCTTGGTTAGTGTTCCTCAGTTTTTTAGTCGCAAGGCAGACCTTGAACTTGATTCTTTAGGCAAGATGATTTTGGCGCTGGTTCTTCTTCTTGTTCTGGTGCTGATTGTTTTAGCGTTAAGCAACAAGCAATTTTCTCTTCTTGATAAGATTCGTGATTTTATGAGGTTCAGATGAATACTCACGGTGAACTTGCGCTTAGTAAAGTCATCCAGTTTATCTTAGTTCTTCTTGTCCTCGCTCTTGCAGTTTACACTGTTTTGCGCCTTTTGCGCCTGAATGATCTTTTTCTGAGTTTTTTCCATTGAGAACCAAAGATTTAAATAAAATACCTCTCCAATTCTTCTTTACTCATGTCTGTTCATCTTCAAAAAAGAGGTTTAAGCGCGCTCGATGTGATCATGTTCTTGATTATAGGCCTTGTTGTCCTCGTTACTCTTATCATTGCCTACATTCAATTCCATAACAAAGGCACGGGGGTTTTGTCCGACACTGGAAACCGCGTTATTTCTGATCTGAATCAAACTTCTTTCTTGAGCGTTGACCAACTCAGCCCTGAGCGTATTGCTTCCATAGAAAACAATCGGCGTGAATTACAGGAAGCCGCTCTTCTTACCAAAGTCAGCAATTTGCTTGCCATCAAACAATGCGAACGCGCTGCTCAGATTCTATCCCATGAGATGAGTTCGCTCTCTGAGAAAGCTTCTGCGGTGTACAAAAGTAAACTTAATGATCTTCAGCAAGAACTCACTTCCTGTCGTTCCCAGGCACAGACAGCTAAAAAGTTGCAAGATATTGCAACATTGCGCCAGAGTGATCCGACACAGGCGACACAACAACTTACTGCTCTCTTGACAGCTTGCACTTCGCCGACTGTCGAGTGTGCAGATATTGCTGCTGAATATATCTTTGCGTCACTTCTCGAACTTGAAAAACAGCCTGGATTTTCTCTTGAGTCTTACGTCAAGAAAACGTTCTTTAAAGACCATGCCCTTGCCTATGCTTTCCATACCCTTGTCCTTGGAGGCGTCTATACGAATCAGCGACTGTATGATAAAGCACATAAAACCTATCTCACGTTTTTAGATCCTGTTAAGAATCCTGCGTATCGCCAAGACGACTCTTTTTTCCTTGCCGCCCTTGATCGTTTGGATACTCTTCCGGGTCTTTCTGCTGATCTCAAACGCGAACAATTTGATCTTTACATTCATTTATGGGATGCAGAGCACGGCACTTTAGGTTTCGATGAAACTGGTCAGTTAGAGGATACTGCTACAAACAAAGTTGTTTCTCCGAGTGCGTTCTCTAATGAACAACGGCAATTATCTAGGTACCTTACTAAGGTCAACGAACTCACAAAAGAAAGATATGCTACGTCCTTTACGTTCTTTTTTAAATTTGAGGGTACGGTGAATGACGATGACGCCATTAATTTTGACTTTGATGGAGAATATCCTTTCCTTTACACAAGCGGACGAATCGAAGTACAGTTAACTACTCCTAAGGCCGATATCCCTCCTGTGTATATTACTAAAGAGCATGTTAAACAAAAAGAACCTGATTTTGATGATGGTCTTGCTAGTTTGGAAGAAACCGAGTCGATTGAACTAAGCCTCGCTATTTATGATTACTTCGGCTCTGTCGTCTGTTCATTGGACTCGTATCGTACAACAAACGCGCTTGAAAACAATAAAGGGGCTTCATTCTCTACAACAGAGTTTAGGACATGTGGCAGCTATCTTACCTTGCGTCTTAAGGAATGGCGCGATGCAACGTCTCAAGGGATCCCTGTTTACTTTTCGTATGAAACAAATTACTTCAGATCTCCTCGACCGTAGAGAAAGATTTAAATAGAATCTTTTGCCATCTTCACTGAAAAAAGATGGTTCCGCAACAGAAAAAAGGTGAGGGTTTGCCGCTTAATACGATTATTGTTGCTATTATGGTCGTAGTCGTTCTCGTCGTTATCGTTTCTTTCTTTTTAGGCGGTGCTACGGGCATCACGAATACCATCAAAAGGGTGTTCTTTGGGACGACCGCAGGTACTGATCTCACCTTGGCTGTTGAAACATGCAGACAATATTGTTCACAAGCAGAGGGATTACCTAAGGAACTGCAAGGAACGTCTGCTTACTGTAAACAGAATTTTAACATCGATGAAGATCGCGATGGCGAGGCTGACCGAGCAGAACAAACAGACGCAGATGGTAAACGTCCATTCTTGGCATGGAAATGCACCGTTGGGACCTCTACTGCTACAGAGAAATTTTTGAACATTCCTTGTGATGTTACTTGCTAAGGTTTTTTGTTTGACAAACCTTATAAATTTCTTTTATCTCTTCCCGTGATGGTTTTTGGAAAAAAAGGGGCGTTAGATCTTGCATTGGCCTTACTTATCATTCTTTTCCTCGCCGTCCCTCTCCTTCTTAGCATTTTTGGTTCTAGCGGCAAGATTTTCTCTGCGTTTTTTCCATCGAATGATCAACACACCATAGCTGACTTTTCTCTTGTCGCCCAAACCCTTGGTGCTCTATTGAAGGATTCTCATCAGTATGCTTCAGACTCTCTTGTTTTACAACTTCACCCTGACTATGCTCTTGTCGGATTTGATACTCTTTGGGATCCTCAACAAAAACATGTTTCTCTTGATGATTCATTCTCTTCTCCGCAACATACTTCCTTTTCAAAGCCTTCTTTCTGCAACCAGCAAGCATGCCTTTGTCTCTATCGCCTTACTGATGATACTTCTTCGCCCTTGCAGTGTGTTACCTATCCAGAAACGATCACCTTTAGCGGCCTCCTTTCTTCGAGCATTACTCATGAAACTACTTTTAGAGACAGAGGGCTTGCTCGTCAAGACTATCATCATCCCGGAAATATTCCTGATGACGTTCCGTATGAGTATCTTTATCTTCGTGGTTTGAAAACGCCGTTAACGCATGTCTATCTTGAGAAATTTGTTAGTACAGCAGGCGATGTTCATTTCCTTCTTACTCCTGCCAAAACTGCTCTCTATGACGGCACTTTCCGATTACTTTCTCGTCGTGAACATTACCTTACCCTTTGCCCCGATCAGAGCGATGAGGTTTGCCGTGGACAGCATGACTTATCAGTCATTCCCGATCCCCGCATACCTTCAGACTCATTGATAACGTATATGGTTTGTCTCTATGATATCTTCACGTCTTCTTGCCGTAGCCAGCCTACTATTCAATGTTCTGATGGCAAGATTACTTCGCCGTGCATTTGCTCCGGTAACGAAGTGTACACGGAGGATTATTGCTATAATGGATATGCGTACGATGAAGAAATTAACTGCAACCTCATTCACACTTGCCAGGATTACAAAAAATCCTCTCCTTTTGAAACACTCTGCAATCAAGATCCCTGCCGTCGACAATGCGGGTTTTGGTATCAAGAAACAGAAGCAGGAGTATACAATGATTGTCTCTATAAACCAGCACAACCATTATAAATCTCCCTTACCCTTTGTCCTTTATGGGAAAAAGAGGGAGCTTTGATCTTGGTATCCTTTGGACTTTTTATATTCTTCTTGTCATCGCTGTCTTTCTGACTCTGGTTTCTTGGGTTCGTGACCAGGCAGACGGCACGTCTTTCCGCCAGCAATATGAAAGCAAAAAAATTAGCCTTGCTCTCGATACCGTTGCCATGAGCAACTCTGATGTTTCCCTTGTTTTGCCACGCGATCGCTTCTCTTACTTCATCAAAGACGGCGTTGTTTCTGTCAATGGCCGTTTTTCTTCGTTAACTCCTTATGCGCCAACTCCTTACAGCGATCTTTCTGTTTCGTTTACGCCCGATACACTATTGATTTCAAGGACTGTTCGTCATGCTTCCTAAACAAGCAAATATCAGCGGCGAATCTCTTTTTTTCCTTTTCTTTTATAGCCTCGTTCTTATTGTGATGGCCTTTGCTGTTGTCGCTGAGACGTCAAATGTCATTGATCGCCATGCTGATGTGTCTGGCTTGCTGTTTTCATTGTACCCTCTTCGTATTCTTTTTTCTTCAGACTGTCTTGCGTATACCGATGTCCGTTCTCATCCTGGAATAGTTGATCTTCGCCATTTCAACAGCATTTATCTCGATGCGTGCTTGGTGCGCAATGGTTTTGGTGCGCGGCTTACTCTTCGTTATGGTGATAATGAGCGTCTTGCTTACCTTAACAAAGAAGTCTATGAAGTGCTTCAGCCGCTCTGTTTTGACGTTTCGTATTCATGCACGTCAGTTTCGCGGTCTGTTCTTGTCCGCGATGGCGAGTCTCTTACACAAGGAACACTTCTTATTGATCTTGCATTTGACCGTGGAGTAAAAACATGACCTCTCGTGGCGTTGCCTTTTTGGGAGATGCCCTTTACGGTATTTTTGCCCTTATTCTCTTTGCTGTTGTCTTGGGCGTCTTTCATTTCGTTATGCTTGGGACATTATCGTCTGATACGCAAACTCTTTCGAGCAAACTGGATTCCTCTAGTTATACATTATCTGCGCTTACCTACCTGAGGACTCCTGTGGTCCTTCATGATAAAACACTTTCTCTTGGTGATGCGCTGAGCATTTATCCAACATATTCATTGTCAGAGATCTCTTCTGCTACTAAAGACATCTATGAAGATATGTCTCTCTGCTTCAACGTGTTTCTTGACTCACAGCCTGTGCCCTTAAAATATTGCTCTACTGACGCAGAACAAAAATGCAAACAATATCTGCGAAGTTTGCAAGGCCCTACAGGACATGCTATTATTGATGACTATGCCGTCTGCATAAAATCACAAGTTCATATTGACCTACCGCGTTTTGACGGATCTTCTGTCCCTCTTGACTTTCACTTTTACTAACTATGGCTGTTTTCCTCACGTTAAACAAAAAAGGCATCTTTTTACCAGCAATAGCATTATTCAGCATATTTCTTTTTGCTTTTATGTTCTGGACATTTACTGAAAAAAAAGCAAATTTCACGAAAGTTGTTGGTGAAGAACAGGTTGCTCTTATCCAGTCTTATCTTGATGCGGAGAAAGACCTCTACGTTCTCGATCAGATTGCTTCGTATGCCGTCCAACGCGCTTTTACAGATCTAGCAGAGCATAGCGGTCAGCTGCCGTCGTCTTCTTGCATCGCCGATACCGGGTTCTTTGTTCTCTATTCTCATCCTGATTGCACGTTTGACGATCGTGGCCTTTATGCAGCATTCGAACAGTACTTTATGAAGCATTTCGCCTTTTATCTTTCTACTCAACCGTTTAATCTAACTCTTGACGACTATCGTTTCGCTTTTGATTATCGCTCTGACTCCCTTCACGTTACTGGCGACACGTCGAAACCACTCGTTTACCGAACCCCCTCTTCAAATTATAGCATCGAATTTGATTTTGACCTCACCCTTCCCGTCGATTTCTCCGTCTATAAAGAGATTCTTGAGGTTCTTGCTGCCTCTCGCCACTGTCTCCAGTCAACGCCGTACAACGAATTTACCGACGACACCACTTTCCTTTCCCGTTCTTGCAATCTTAACACGACATTTACCTGGTCACTCGTTAAAAGAGTGGACCTTCTTCTGGTTACGGCGACTGTACCAACAGAGTTATCCCACGCCTCAAACGTTGATATTCATTTTGCAATAAATTTAAATAGTCTGAACGAACTGCGTATTGCTGAACCTGATTCATTTGTTGTTCAGACTATTATTTCATAAAGGGGGTATGGTGTTTATCCATGATGGGTCTTACCTATGAAGATATTGTCCGTATTCTTGTTGAAGAAAAAAAAGTAAGCGAGCAGGAAATTCAGGAAAAAGTTAAAGAAAAATTGCGCCGTTTAAGCGGGTTGATTAGCAACGAAGGCGCTGCCCAGATCGTTGCCAATGAATATGGCGTTGATCTCTTAGCACTCCTGAAGAAACGCGGCGTCAAGATCAACAAGATCTCTCCCGGCATGATGGGTGTGAGCGTTGTTGGTAAAGTTGTTAAAGTCAATGAGGTTCATTCTTTTAAAAAAAATGATCGTGAGGGTAAAGTAGGAAGTTTTCTTCTTGGAGATGAGACAGGCATCCTTCGTGTTGTCTTGTGGGATAATCAGCAGCTTCTGAATTTAGAG
>CAYJLN010000018.1:5689-16107 GCA_964371275.1 Candidatus Woesearchaeota archaeon | reverse complement strand
CGCAGACGAGCCTAGTGCTATTGACCCCATTCATCATCTCTTTACCTGCTTCTCAGCACTCGCTGTTGCAGATAATACCCCCAATACATTTTTTATTAAATGCAAAGATCTTGCTGGCAATGTGAACACTCAGGATACTACCTATACCCTTACCGGCACGGTGCCATTAGAAATTTCTTCTGCCCGACCATCAGGCACGTTGTATTCGCGCGATGTTCCTTTACTGGTCTCTACGAAAAATGGGGCAGAACAAGGTAAGGCGGTCTGCCGGCTTTCTGGACCATTCATCTCTCGAGAACTTGACTTCTTTGCCACAGGAGGCACCCAGCATTCCATGACCCTTCGCAATCTTACCTTAGGCGATTATGAGTATCATGTCCGATGTACTGATGTCGCAGATAATCTTGCTGAAACTGATCTTTCTTTCAGCGTTGACGTTGATACGTACCCACCTTCTTTAGTTGCCGTCTATATGCAAGGCGGCACTACGCTCGTTGTCGTGACGGATGAACCGAGCAGTTGCCGTTATTCCACAACAGATGACTCCTTTGCCTTTACCCAAGGATCTGCACTCACTGGAGATTCCCTTACCGAGCATCTTCTGCAAGACAGCGCTTCTGTGTATTATATTGCCTGTCGCGATATTAATCAGAATGAAATGAGCACGTTTACGGTTTATAGATAATATTATAAAGTTCCTTTCGCTTTGATGATGAAAAAGAGGCTTTCCATGGGTTTTATTCGCGTTAAGGCGCTTTTTCAGATTACACTTTTGGTTATTAGTGTTCTTTACATTTCACTCATCTTTGCTCCACCAGTTGTTGCACAGAATGATGAACAAAAAGTTTGCTGCGAAAAAACAACGAGCGGAGAATATTGTTCCTACACTGGTGAGAGCCAATGTGATCCTTCGTTTAATTCTGCACCAACGACCTGCGATCAAACCAGTTTTTGCCAGTCCGTCTGTTGTATTGATACTTTTGAAGGCGACTGTTTCAAAAATGTGCCAACATCTCTTTGTTCTAATACGGCAAATATGACGCTGGATGCTCGCGACCCCACCTGCCGAAGTAATCCCGCTTGCCAATCCGGATGTTGTCAGATTGGGAATCAGTGCTTTTTGGGAACACAACGAGAATGCACTTTCAATCCAGGGGTCCCTTCTTCGTTCGATCCAAAAATTACGAGTGAACTTGAATGCGTTAATCAATGTCGGCAAGTAGAGGAAGGGTGTTGCGTTGATCCTCAAAGCGGCTGTTCTTATACCAGTCGTTCCGCTTGCTCTGTTGCTGAGCAGACTGACCTTCGCACTGGTACTGTTGGATTCTTTACTGACACGTTTTGCAGTGCCCCTGGTTTAGCGTGCCATTGTACTACCCATTTCAAGAAGGGCTGCGCGCCTGGCGAGGATGAGGTGTACTGGTTTGATAGCTGCGGGAATCGAGAAGATGTTGCTGAGGACTGCGATTATGGGCAGGGTACGATCTGCCGAGAAACCGAGGGCGTTGCTTCTTGTGAAAGTGTGAACTGCGGGGATACTGCCGACTTTCCTTCCAATGTGCATGATCCTGAGATGGGCGAATTTCGAAAGAATGGCGAAAGCTGGTGTGTCTACGAAAATGGTGTTGGATCCTATTTAGACCGGCCTGGTAGTCGTCATTATCGACATCTCTGTATTAATGGTCACGAGCTTGTTGAACCTTGCCGTGACTTTCGCCAGGAAGTGTGTATTCAAGCAACAGTAACGATTACTACACAACATCAAAGAGACACGTTTACTGAGTCGAATTGTCTTCGCAATGAAATTTATGACTCCATTCTTACTGAAGAGCAAACTCTTGTTCCCAAAGGGCAGCGATTCTGGGATGGAGAGAACGAGCAGATTTGCCGTGAAGGAAGTTTTGATTGTATTGTCTATTTTGTGAAGAAAGATTCGTTTAGCGACTGGGAATGCAAAGGAAATTGCCAATGCCTTGACCAAAATTTTATTGACCAGGCTGCGTATTACTGCAAGAGTAAAGGAGACTGTGGTGCAGATTTAACTATTTTTGATAAACGCAGTGAAGATGGATTAAAAGTGACGTGGGGCGGGACATCGATGGGCGATGAACCTACGCGTGTGAGTGAACATCAATGGCGTGAGTGGAGCAAATTTGGCGTCTTTGCCGGTATGAAACAAATTAGCGAAAAGATGAGTACTGAGGTTGCCTACGAACCTAATGATGTGACTAAAGACCTGATTAATAATTACGGTTCTGTGTTACTTGCGACGTATGTGGTTGCGTCTGTTGCCGCAGCAGCTTCGACTACTTCGACTTTAGCTCAAACTCTCGTTTTGAGTTTCTGGTCTGAGAACGCTGGAAATATTGTTAATGGTATTAATTTTGTTTTTAGTTCTAGTTCTGGCGCAGCAGCTGGCACAGGAGGGGCAACAGGCGGAACTGGGGCGGCAGGAGGTTCTGGTGCTGGTACAAGTGCTGGAGCAGGCTCCTCTAATGCTGCTGGTGTTGCTTCAGTCATAGGTGTCGTTATTGGCGTTGTTCTTCTTGTTTATGGGATCGCTACAGGAAACTATGTGACTGCTGTTCAAGGACTTGCGCTTGCTGTCGGCTGTGCGTTTGGTCCCTTGGGATGTGTTGTCGGTGCCATTGTTGGTGTTATCTTGTCTCTGGTCCTTGGTAAAGCAAAAGTTCGCGAAAAACATGTCCAGATTTCTTGTTTACCATGGCAAGCTCCTCGTGGAGGTGCTGATTGCGAAAGATGTGATGATGATCCTTTTAAAGAGTGCAGCGAGTATCGCTGTCGCAGTCTTGGTGCTGCTTGCATTTTGGTGAATGAAGGAACAACAGAAGTTGCGTGCATTAGTACGAATCCTAATGATGTGTCAAGCCCCCATATCACTCCGTCACGTGAAAGCTTGAGTCGCGGTTTTACCTTTTCAGAAACACCAGGCGGTTTCAAAATTAATGAACACGTTCCACCATTCACGCGATTGAGCTTTGGCGTCAATCTTGATGAGCCTGCACAATGTCGCTTTGATACTGCGCATACCGGATCCTATGAAGAAATGACGTCTCTCTTTGGCACGTCTATGTACCGAGAAACGCAGAATATGACGTTGAGTCTTTTGACGCCTGGAGATTATGCCTATTATCTTCGCTGCACTGATGCTATTGGCAATGCCAATGTCCAGGAATACAGCGTTCAGTTTTCTGTAAGTGACGAGCCTGATCGTACTGCGCCAGTGATTGAGGGGACGAGCATTGACAATAACGCAGCCATGCCTCATGGCGTGAATGAAACTGCTCTTGTGTTGTTGCTTAATGAGCCTGCTGCACAATGCCGATGGAGCACGGTTGATGCTGATTTTGATCATATGCCTGAGGAAAATCTCTTTGTCTGCGGCAATGATGCTGACTTCGATGGCACTCCTGCAGCATTTTTACCGCCTCTTTCCGATCGTGCGCCTGCCTGTGCTGGATTGCTGAAAGGAATTGATGATGGCCAACTTAACCAATATTTCATCCGCTGTAAAGATCTATCAGGCAATACGAACCAGGAGAGTTTTGCCTTTTCGCTTCGCGGCACTACGGATTTACAGATTACTGGTTCAGGACCGACTGGAACTTTGTATACCAAAGACGTTCGGTTGTCTGTCTTAACGAGCGGCGGTGCGAATCAAGGCGCAGCAACGTGCTCCTATAATAATATCGATTTCCTCAAAACCGGACAAGCACTTCATGAACAGCCTCTTCTCGAGCTTCTTCCCGGCCAGTATTCGTTCCCTATTACGTGTCGAGATATTGCAGGCAATGAAGCAACAACGACCATTTCTTTCGGTATCGATGTTGATACGTATGCTCCTGCTTTGATTTCCGTGTACGTTCAGGACAATCTTCTTCACGTGATCACTGATGAACCAAGCAACTGCCGGTATTCGACGACTGATGACACGTTTATTTTTGACCAGGGAACTGCCATGAATGGAGATGGGACGACAGAACATACGCTGAGCGAAGTTGCTCCTTTGTATTACTTACAATGCCGTGATTCGTTCGAGAATGAGCTTGTAGCTACTCTTTACGTGTGATCTTACCATAATCTTTATATAAGGAGATGCTCTGTAGATCTCTTATCAAGAGGTGCGTTCATGAATAAACGAGGCCAGGCTACCACTTTTGTCATCGTTGGTATTACTATCCTCGCCGTTGTTATTCTCTTATTTTATCTCCGCGGCCAGTTTTTCTTTGGTCCATTCCTTCCCCGCAATGTCGATGACCGCTTTGATGCTCTTCGCAGCCATATTCAGGAATGCTTGGCACAGATTTCTCCTGATTATATTGAACGGATCGGTCGCCAGGGCGGACATTTGTCGACTCCTGTCGATACCTATCGTTTGCATGAAGATACTACGGTGAGCTATTTATGTTATGATATTCCCGATACGCCTCTCTGCTCTACCCGCATGCTGACACGACAAGATATGGAAACTGAATTAAGCGAGGCAATTGAAAAATCACTTGCGACTTGTTTGCAACTTCAACGATTTAGAGGTCGTGGTGTGACGCTGACGACTGGCTCTCCAGATGTTTCTACAGAAATTGGCGATGACGTTACTATTGTCTCTCTCCATCTTCCTATTACCTTGCAAAAAGATGATCGCGTTATCAAAGAAGACACGTTCTCAAAAGGCTTTACGTATCCTCTTGGCCGTTTGTATGAAGTTGCCCGCGACGTTATTGATGTTGAAAGCGAATTTGGCGAGTTTGAGCAATTAAGCTATATGCTTGCGCATAAAGGACAGTATATTATTGACAAAAAGAAACCGTATCCTGACAAGTTGTATATATTGCGCACGAAAGACAGCTCGTACATCTTCCAGTTTTTTGTTCAAGGCGAGCCTTTGTCCTAAGTATTTCCTCCTCGGAGCACCATGAAATTCCCTTTTTTCCTTTTTATCGGCTTGCTTTTATTTATTGTAGCTGTTGGTGCACAAGAACAACAAGTCTGCTGCAGCGAAACTGTTGATGGTGAATTTTGCCAGTATACTGGCCAGAGCAACTGCAAACCTGGCGCTCTTCAGGCAGCAACGACATGTGAGCAGACGAGCTTTTGCAAACTCGGCTGTGGTTTTGACCAAACTGAAGGAGCATGTTTTAAGAATACGCCGAAATTTACGTGTGATCAGCGCGGAAATTGCCAGTGGTTAGAGAGCCCATCATGTGCTATCCCTCAGTGCCAGCAAGGCTGTTGTGTGCTGAGCAATGAGTGCAGCTTTACGACGCAACTTGAATGCAAGAAAATTACGAGCCAGTTCAAAGACATAGAGATGACGTTTAAAGAAGAGATCGATACTGAGCTTGCATGCATTAATCAGTGCCGCAGCTTTGAACGCGGTGCGTGCGTTTCTTCTGATGGGAGCTGCCGCTTTACAACACGAGACTCTTGTCCTTTTGATACGCCTGATACGGTGAACGTTACGGGGGCGTTGGTTGGCTTCCATAAAGATAGACTCTGCAGTAATCCTCAACTTGGCACGGAATGTGCACCTCAACAATCTACTGGTTGTGTTCCTGATCGCGACGAGGTGTACTGGTTTGATTCGTGCGGGAATCCGGAAAATATTTACAGCAGCGACAAAGTCCAGAGTTACAATAACGGGTTTGCTCTTAGCAAGGATGCAAGCTGTAATCCAAATGGCGATAACATTGGAAGTGAAACATGTGGGAACTGCAATTTTATTCTGGGAAGTTTATGCGCTCGCGCACCCCAAGGAGTTGATCCTACGTTTGGTGATTTTAGCTGCACCGATCTTTCTTGCCGCGATTTGACTGTTGCTGATGATGTTCCTGCTGTTGACGATTCGACGGTGATGGACAATGGCGAAAGCTGGTGTGCGTATGATTCTATTGTTGGGTTCGGCAAAGACACTGTTGGCAGCAGACATTATCGTCGCTTGTGTATTAATGGCATTGAGCTGACTGAACCATGCAAGGATTTTCGTGAGGAACTTTGTGTTCAGGGTGAGCAAGGACAATCCCCTTTTTTAACTGAGGAAAGTTTCCGTTTTGCTGGCCAAGGCTTTGTGCAGGCAGGCTGCCGTGTTAACCGCTGGCAAAATTGCAATGAGATTAACAATAAAAAAGACTGCGAAAATGTTCAAGGCAGGGATTGCTATTGGACAGGACCTGATTCGCGAGCAAATGGCGGTGTTTGTTTGCCGACCGTACCTCCCGGATTAAAATTCTGGACTGATGAGAGCACCGGAAAAACACCAAATGTTGATGCGCAGAGTGTCTGTGAAAAAGGAAACCAACAATGTACGGTTGTGTATGAAATTAAAGGGATTGGTCTCGTTGGCGACAAAGAAAAGTGCATTGCCAATTGTGAATGTGAAAGCAAGAACTGGCTGTTGAGCTCCAATCTCATGTGCAAATCTCTTGGTGACTGCGGCGCGTATATTAATTTCTTAGGAAAAGGAACAACTGATGGATTTGATGTGAGCGATAATTTTGAGTACGGAGAGATCACACAACAAGAGCTTGATAATTTCAAGACACTTGTGAAATTGACGAAAGGACACGGTGACTATGACAAACAGTTTAATGCGTTCTTTAAAACAAGCTGGATTCCGTTGTCTTATTCCGCCATTTTGGGGCTTGGTACCATGTGGTGGGGCGGGGTTGGTACTGGTATCGGGTTTTTGAGCGGTGCTCTTTCGAATGTTCTGTACCCACAATTGTTTGCCTTTGGTGAAAAGTATACTATTGAAACTGCAGCTATCCAGGCGTATGGTGCTGCGCCTGCATGGCAAACACTATCTACCACTCAACAAAATACTCTTTTGGCAGAAGCTTTACAGAAAAATAGTGTTGATGTTGCCAAAACTTTAACAAGCGTTGAAAGTCAGACGATGCAGAAGTATCTCACTGGCGCCGGTAATATCCCTGACGTATTAAAGCCGAAACTTGAGGCACTAACACAGCAAACTAGCCAACTTTATCAACAACCTAGTACTCAGCCTGTTTGGGGCACTGGATGGAGCACCTTCTTACAATATGTCAACACCGCCATGTGGATCTGGACAGTCTACCAGCTCCTTGATATTATTTTAGCAGATCAAAAAGAAATCACATACAGCATCTCTTGCCAGCCCTGGGTTGCTCCTTTAGGCGGCAGTGATTGTGAAGAATGCCAAGAAGAAGGAAAAGAATGCAGTGAATATCGTTGTAAAAGCTTAGGACAGCTCTGTAAGCTAGTAAATGCTGGCACGACGAATGAACTCTGTATCAGTGCTCATCCGAATGATGTGGTTAGTCCAATTATCTCAGCTGATCCAAGCGTCTTGACGCGAGGCTTAACGTTAATAGACAAACCAACCGAAGGATATCTTGTTAGCCCAGACATTGAACCATTTACTGCGGTGACGTTAGGAATTAAAACCAATGAACCAAGCCAATGCAAATATAGTGCAAACCATTCTGTCGCCTTTGATCGTATGACGACCTTCTTTGGCGATAATTTATACCGCTATGCACATAACTTAACCTTTTCGATGCCTGCTGCACTTCTTGATCAGGAGATTTTACGTGTTACGAATGGCGGCAAGTTTACTATGTATGTGCGTTGTCAAGATGGCAATGGAAACGCTAACGAAAAAGATTACTACATCAAATTTGCGATCAAACTAGGACCTGATTTGACACCACCAACCATTGAATTAACAAGCATCGAAAATGGCGCCTTTATTCCGTACGGCATTAACCAGTCCCTCCTTTCGATTTATCTCAATGAACCTGCTACGTGCAAGTGGAGCGATATCGATAATGATTATGACAACATGAACCATGACTTTACGTGCAGCACGTCGCGATTCCCAACGTCGAGTCTGTATTATGGGCTGTATGATTGTTCAACTATTTTAGATCCTCTGCACGACAATAAGGAGAACCGGTTCTTCTTCAAGTGCAAGGACCAACCTACCTTACCAGATTCTGATCGCAATGTCAATGCAGAGAGCTTCGTCTTTACCTTACAAGGCACGCGTCCTTTAGAGATTACGAGCGTTACTCCTCTTTCCGGCTCTGAACTTTTCACGGCGAACCCAACGCTTCGTGTGGTGACGTCAAAAGGCGCACAAGCAGGGGGTGCTGTTTGCGGGTATAATTTCTTTGATCCTAATCCATTGAGCGCCATTGACTTCCTTGTGACGAATGCTACTGTTCATGAGCAGCCATTGACAAACTTGACTGCTGGAAGCTACACTCTCTATATCTCCTGTATTGATGCGGGAGGAAACATTATCCAAACAACGACGTCATTTACGGTTTCCGTTGATGCAGGCGGTCCACGACTTGCGCAAGTGTATACCGATGGCTCTCTGCTCATCTTTATTACTGATGAACCAAGCACCTGCCAGTATAGCACCACAGGATTCTTTACATTTGGCGAAGGCGTTTCTCTGACGGGAACGAATACTGAACGGCATGAAGCCAATCTCGAGAGTGAGCTGTTCTACATTGTTTGCCGCGATGAATTTTCCAATGATGCTCAGTTCACCATATACCTATGATTTTTTCCACCAAAAAAGGGATTACGATCCAGCCGTTCATGTGGATACTCGTGCTTATTACGATGGCATTCGTTCTTATCTTCGGCGTTCGTACTATACGTGATGTGAATCGTACTGCTGATTTAACTGAGCTTGCCTCTTTCGTCCACAAGCTTGACAATACTGTTGAGGTCTTTTCGCACTTTGATGCGGGCAGCACGAAAGAAGTTTCGTTTTCTCTACCCCGCGCACTTGAACAGGTTTGCTTTGCTAATCCAGAGGAACCTTTTCTGCGCCCTATCGTCGATGATTTTTTTCGTGGCGTTCTGGAGAATGAGGCTACCTCCAATGTATATATTCTCCCTTTAGACACGTATACGAGGACTGATTATACGGTGCCGCTGTTACGCGTTTCTTCTCGCGACAATCCGCTCTGCATTCCTGTCAAAGGGCTGCTTCGCGCAGAGCTTGAAACTGTTCTTGTCAACGACGAGATCTTTGTCGAGATTCATTCGCGCTAATTGTTTACGAAGATTTTTATAGTTCTTTTTCGTCTTTTCTTGTAATGGATACAAAGGGGTTTAGTTCAGATATTTTTCGCTGGGTGTTAGGAATGATCGCTGGCGCAGTTATTCTTTTATTTTTTGTCCGCTTTGCGTACCAGCATAGCACGGTGAGCACCACTCTTCAACAACAGGAACTTCTTCAGCACCTTCATGATCAATTAACTGCTCTTGGAGCTAGTGAAAGCAGTACGCAGACTATTTCCTTACCAAAAAACTCCGAACTTTCCCTTGACTGCCGTTCACTGAGCAGCACCAGTGCGTATGTTTCTACTCCCCACATCATTTTTTCTCCTTCTTCTCTTCGTGGCGATACCCTTCAGGTTGCTACGACTCTTTGGCGCTATCCGTTTCCCGTAGCTCCTTTGTATTATTTGAGTACAGGAGATATTCGTTATGTTTTTGTCTATGACGATGCCACGTTCCCCTTTGTCTCGAGTTTTTCTTTTCCTTCTTTGTTCAGGTCTCAGACTCTTCATGTTCGACAGTTTGATTTTTCTGCATTGCAGCGTCAACATGCGTCAGCACAACGCCTTGTTCTTGTTTTCTTTACATCAATCCCCTCTCCGTCTTCTCTGCTTTCTTCCCGTCAGCCACCTATTGATCTCTTCGATGTCGACCTTTCCACCTCCACGATCACTTACCAGAATACCCGAGAACATTTTACTTATTTAACTGATGAGCTTCTTATTGGCGCCATTCTTGCTCCTCTAACATTCTCCTGCCAGCACGACGTTCTTCTTGAGCGTTTGCATTCTGTGGCATCGATCTATGCTTCCAAAGCGCGATTGCTTCGCCAAAAAACCCCTGATGCTGCCTGCCTTACCTTTTTGAGCGATGCAGAATCAGCGCTTGAGACGTTCACCACATCGTCTGATGCCTATGACCTTCGCTCTGCGCATGATTCCCTTGAACAATCGTCATTATCTCTTGAAAAACATGGCTGCCCTTCCCTTTTCTAAACGTGCGGAAATTGAAATGACGGAGACGATCTTAGTTCTTTTTGCACTCGTTCTTATTATCTTTATTGGCATCTTTGTGTATTATCGTTTTTCTGTTCAGCATGTTCAAACAGTGAGCCAGGAATTGAGCGAGCAAGAAGCAAGCGTTCTTTTGGCTACTTTATCTCGTCTTCCCGAAATTCGGTGCAGCCGTGATGATTGCTTGGATACAGGCAAGTTCCTGCCTTTTTCACAACTATCTCGCGATTCTTCCTTTTATGCCGGACTTTTAGGCTCTACTCAAATTATTGTTCATCAGCTTTATCCTGTCGAGTCGTCTGAAGACTGGTGTGACTTCGCCCA
>CAYJLN010000018.1:0-5679 GCA_964371275.1 Candidatus Woesearchaeota archaeon | reverse complement strand
ATCCTGACAACTGCCGTTCCTGGGTCGTGTATGATCGTAAACCAGCTCAACCAAAACAAGAGATTATCTATTCGCGGCCAGTCAGCCTGTATTTCCCTGAAACCCATACCTACCGCATTGGGAGGCTCGAATTCCATGTCTTCTAGAGGCCAAAGCGAGGTTCTTGGACTTCTCGTTATTGTTGTGCTTTTGGCTGTTCTCAGCTTGATTGCCCTTCGTTTTCTCCTTAGCAGCCAGCCTTCTCTTTACCCCGAGGTTCGCCGTCATTCTGAGGCAACTGCCCTCGTGTCAAGTGTTATGAAAACAACTGTCCATGACTCGTCACTTATGGATCTTGCTGTCCTGTGCTCTTCTGACTCTTCCCGTTGTTCGGATCTGGATGTGGCAGTGCAGGAAATTTTTTCTGCAGTTCTTCGTCCTCATGAAGATTATTTGTTTACTCTTTCTGTTGAAGCGGAAGAAATCTATCGTGGAGGCGGGTGTGCTAAAGGCATTCGAGTTACGTATCCTTTTGTTCGCCAGTCTCTTTCCTTTGAGTCTTCCCTTATCCTCTGTTCTCGAAATCCATAGGTTTTTAAGCCCTTTAAGCCTTCTATAGACATGCTTACCACCGATTTAACTCCTTTTGCTATCTTTCCATATCTATTTTTTAGTATATAAATACTTATAAATCACTGCTCCAATACTAGCACATAATCTCTTAACTAGAGAAAGAAATCACACATAAAAGTTGTATTCAATGACCAACGGAGGTGTATGTGAATGCAAAGTTTAAAGAGAGTTGTTAAGAAAATCGCAAGTGTCGGTATGGGTGTTGCTATGCTTGGAGCAACCATGACCAGCGCTCTTGCATTTGATCTTTCTGAATACCCAGCACCATTTATTTCTGCAGACGGCAAGTACAATACTGATACTGCTGTTGTTGTAGGACGAAATGCAGCAGCGTCTGATACTATTGGTGTCGGTAATATCATGAAGGGATTGCAGTTTGATGCAAAAACATGTGTCCCTGGAACAAGCACGCGAGGAAGCGTTACTGTTGCAGGTGATGCTATTGAAGTTTCTACCTCAGGAGATTTACTTGAACTCAACGAGTCCATCGGTGACGTTCGTGAAACTGTTACTGAAGTGGAACTTGAGGGTCTTAAAGGCGGAGTTATCACCACAAACGAGGGTACGACTGAGTTTAACCAATATCTTCGATTCAAGGAACTCAACGGCACCGTAAACACTCTTGTAAGGTCACCAGTCGTTCTTTTTGCCGAGAATGATGCGCCTGTTGAAGAAGTTGATGACTTCATGTTTGTTCAAGAAGGAAGCACGCCTCAAGCAGCTTTCTTTGAATACGAACTTGAATTCGAAGACGGTTTAGAGTCTGATATTGTCAGCAGCAAACTGGACGATCTTGAAGATGAGGAAATCATCATGTTGGGATCAACCCATACGTTTGTTGATACTGCGATTTCGACAAGCTCTGATTCCGTTAAACTTGAGTTATTGGGCGGAGCTGCTTATGCAGTCATGGAAGAGGGCGAAACGAGAACCTTTACCGTTGATGGCAAGGAGTATGAAGTCGAGATCATGATCATCTCGGATGTCAGCCCTGCTACTGTTACGTTAAAAGTCAACGGCGAAGTGACTGATCAGCTTGTTGATGGTGAGACTGAAATCTTAAAGGATGGAACACTTATTGGTATCTCCGATATCGTTCTTAACGAAGCTGGTGAAGCTGGCTTTGGGGATATCGTTGAATTGTACATAGGTGCTCGTAAAGTCGAGTTTAAAGATGCCAGTTACTCTGATAATGAAGGAAGCACGAACCTCGGATTTGACCAGAGCGTCAAAATTGATGAAGAAAGCATCGAAGATGCCTGGGTTCAAATTAAAGGCAATGAACTCTCTACAACAGAATTCGAGATTTTCAGCATTAAATACCGATTAACAGCTGATGCACTGCCTGGAAGTAAAGATATTTACGTGCCAGCAGGACACGGTGTTCGAGAGTACCTTGATGAACCTGAAGGTATGCTCGGTATGAACTGGGATATTCGTTATGAGGGTCTTGATGATACTGGTGTTTCCATTATTAAATTAAGCCCATCCGGAGATGATGAATACACCTTAGAATTTGAGAGCAACGAGGGACTTATTTACAAAGTGCCGTTCGTCACCATAGAGAATGGGATTTTCAAATTCGGAGACAATGACGATGATCTCGTCTTTTTCGAAGGAAACTTCAACTCCAGCGCGACGGAAATCATGCAACGTGTCTTCAACATCGGAGTCCTTGATTACTTTATCATAAGTGACATGGGCGCGGCTGTTGTGGATGATACTGCAACGACGCACATTGTTCGTTACAACTCTATCGATACCTCAGATCGTCAATTACAATTTGATGACGAAGCTGTTGGTAGCAAGAAGTTTGTTTACGAAACGACAACGCTTGCAGGTATGATTGGTAAAGCTGAATTGGTCTTTGGTGGCAATACATACACTGCATACATTGCCAATGCATCTACTGGCGGAACGCTTGCTAACCCAAGCGCAGGAACAGACAACCCGCTGATGATCGATATGACTAAAGACGGAAACATCAATCGTGAGCAGGTTCTCGTTACCATAGCAGGTGGCGGTATCCTTAACTTGACCTTTAATGTCGGTACCGGAGGCTTGGTTGTTCCACCAGTGCGTAATATCACTGATGGTGGTAATCTTTCAGCTAACCAGGGAGATGACTTTGGTACTTGGAATAATATAGCTCCTACCCCGCTTGGTTTTGTTAATAACGATGGTATGAGGGCAACGAACTTTACTATGCGCCTCGTATCTTTGTCGGAGAACTTCGATGAAAATGCACCAGCTACAGTTCTTGGGCGAAACGCAAACATTGGTTCTAAGAATGAGGAACTTGACTTTACTGTTGTTACCCGTTCTGGTAACCGTGTTGGTCTTGACTCATCAAGATTCAACAGCTCTGGTGCGTTCAATCTCAAGCAGCCTGATGAAGATGATGACAACTACTATGGTATGACTGACTATGGTGCATACGTTAATCTCTTCGATCCAGAAGGTACTGATAATGCAGAAACGTTAATTATCGAGTACCCTCTGATTCAGAGAGGCGCCCGTGTGTTCATTACTATGGGAGACACGGCAGCAACAAAGACCACTGCAGGCGAGGTTTGTACCCTTGCAGACATCGATATTACAACTATGTTTGATGATGAACTTTCAGCATCAAATGTCGGCGAATATGATGTCTTGCTCATCGGCGGGCCATGCATCAACAATGCAGTTGCTTTGGTTGATGAATTCCCAACCTGTGATGAGTACCGACAGAAATACGGACCAGGAGATGCTATCTTACAACTTGCTGAAAATGGCGAGAAAGTAGCATTGCTCGTTGCTGGTTACGAGGCTGAAGAGACGTTAGCAGCTTCCAAGAGACTTGAGAAAAAACAGAGTCTCTCTGGCAAACTCCAGATGATGTAAACTAGCGTAGACTAGTTTCTTTTTCTTTTTCCTTTTTTCTCATTTTTTTATCCTTTACAGAAAGACATATAAACACGTGATGAAGCGAGAGTACTCATGATCATCGGTTTTAATTTCACTAAAATTTCCGTCCAGCGTGCAGCCTCATCTCAAGGCAAAATAAAAATCCATCACGACCTTCATCTTCTTGATGTCAAAGAGCAGTCTCTTCGCCTTAAAGAGGGCAAGAAGGGCGTTAGTTTCACGTTTGATTTCATTGTTGCCTATGAACCCCATGTTGGTCAGCTCCTCATCAACGGCCAGGTTCTTTACTATGGTTCTGATAAACAAGTTAAGGACATTGTGGACTCCTGGGCGGCATCTAAAAAAGTCCCTCAAGAGGTTTCTCTTGAGGTTGTCAATGTCATCCTTGCCCGATGCAACGTCAAAGCCTTAGAATTGGCTGAAGATGTTAATCTTCCTGCGCATATTCCTCTTCCTAAGTTAGAAGTCAATACAGAGAAGTACAGTCAGTATATCGGTTAACTTATGAACCCTTTACGACGCCACTCCCCATCACCGGATACAGGCCGCAAAAAGCTTGTTTTCCCCCTTTTTGTTTCACTATTGCTTATTTTTAGTGTGATGGGCGTCGTTTTTAGTTCCTATACCCAAGACTCACCATCCTCGTCGGTTTCTTATAGGGATTATACATTTACGCGTGCTCCCCAAGGACAGGGATGGACGACGTCTTTTCAAGGTTCACCTTTGATTTTATGGCATACGCCTGATGAAATTCTTTCAATAGACTCTTTTTTCCCATTACTCTCTTCTCTACGCCAAGCCTCTAAGGTATACCTTAGCCGCGATCCACGAGCACCGCTTGCGGTAGCAGAACGGGATCTCTACCAAACCCTTAAGCCCCGCCTTCCCCTGTATCTTGCTTGCCCTTCTGATATTCCAGAATGTTCACAGTCTCCTCTTCGAACCTGTGCCGATGCTCGCCCTGATACTTTTGTGATTCAGTTTGAGGTTCGTGAAGAAGTATCTATCAAGCGGCAGGATTCTTGCGTCATCTTTCAGGGTGATCCCCAATCAATCACACAGGCTGTCGATCGTCTCGTCTATGATTATTTAGGGATCATTCCTGCGTGAATGCTCTTAAATATTCGGGAGAAACTAAAGGTAAGGTCTATGACCCCCTTCTTGTTGATAACTCCCCTACTGACGAATACGTTAAGAAGATGGAATTTTTAGGTCTTCCCGTCATTAAAGAGATCTATCAAGAACCTGTCCAACATCCTTCACCAAAAAGTGCCCGATGGAGTGCACTTCGTTGAGTATAATTCTTCTCACCAGCAAACCATGCTTCCTCAAAACAGGTAATGAGATCAGGACACAAAAGAGGCATGCCAGGTACTTACGATAGTTTCCTTTCGTTACGCCGTTGATTCCCCTATCATGACAAAACCATATCTCGCCGAAAGAGAGCCTGCAACAACAACGTTCATCTTTATGCATTCCATAGACTGGGAAATAATTAAGAAATGAAAGAATAAGAATTTAAAAAAATAATAAAAGAAGAAAAAGAGTTACTTTTTCTTTCCGTTGATAAGGACAAATCCAATAATGATTATTGCAATAATCACTATTGCTGTAACCACCAATGGAGCTTTCGATGACGTTTCTCCTTCTGCAGATTTATCCATCCCCTCAGTAGTCTCTTCATCTTGTGAGGTTTCTTTTGCTGGGGTTGCTACTGCTTTGAAGGTAAGGTCAGCCCATTTTCCTCCACGAGGGAACATTTTATGGAACGTAACCTCTAGGTCGTTTACGCCGTCTCTGTCGAGATCAACAGCTGTCGACTCTCCTTTGTTAATTGTTACTTCCATCGGTTCTGAGCGTATCTCTAGGGTAATGGTGTCATCTTTTGCGCTTATCACCGTAACTTTGTGATCTTCATTTTTGACATTAATAATCACAGAACCACCGCGCGCAATGAGCCTGCTTACGCCTTCGGTTGTGATCTTGCCGATCTCCGATGTTGTTCCTTCTGCGATTTTAACCTTTCCAATTGGTGCTTCGAATCCAGGGAGGCTTGCTACTCCTCCTTCAGTGAGTCCACCACTTGGTCCAAATCCTACTTTAGTTTTCACCGTAAACGTTGCATTGGTCTTATTGCTGTTGGCTAAGTAGTCAGTTAAG
>CAYJLN010000017.1:10202-16763 GCA_964371275.1 Candidatus Woesearchaeota archaeon | reverse complement strand
GATGGCCGGTTCTTAGGGGTACGTGCCGAAGGCACGCGAAGCGTGCCGCAAAAAACCGAAAGTGCACCATCACTCGAAAGTTCAATTCAACGTGCGCTTGATGCTCGTCGTGCATTCACCTACAAAGGAACGTTATATACGCCTGTCAGTGATAAGCGAGTTGTTCTTCGAGAATAATTTAGCCAATATACGCTACGTCTGATTTTTCTTCTTTTTCAGGTTCTTTCTTTCTCAATAATTTAATAACATTTTTTACTTGCTGCTTTTTCTGTGGTTTTTCCATTGCATCTTTTTCAAGATCTTCGATTTCTTTGTCTAGCTCATTGAGCGCGACTGCGACGCCTAATTTTTTTGCCAGTACTTTCAGTATATTTCGCGCTCCTTTGAGGCCAAGGTGATTTGGCTGCCCCAAGGTTTCTGCAAGCAAGGCGACTGCTTGTAATTTCCGCCTTCCTGCTAACCCCGTCAATACCCCAGATACGCCGACAATAGGTCCGACTTTACCGTAAATATTCGTGTTCACAAAATAGGGCTTGTATTTGTTGATGGCTTCTTTTGACACGCCTGTGCAATACACCTGAGGGTTTTTTGGCAATCGTTGAAGACCAATTCCGCCAAGTGCAATGATCTCTTTCCCCTTTTTCTTTTCAAATGTGTCAAGCACTTGGTTGCAGAATTCGTAACATGATGCTTCAGACACTGGCTGGATATCTCCTGTCAGGAAGAGAAGCGATTGGTTTTTCACTTTTTTGTAATAGATATCAATTGTTGGCAGTTCTACGACATTCTCTTCATTAACAAAGACACAATGCGGCAAGTCATAGGACGTTAATTCGTAGATCTTTTTTGCATCTAGCGCATCAATAAGGAAATCGACGACAATTTTTCCTACATTCCCCATCCCAGGTAGACCTTCAATAAGAATTGGACTTTTAACGCTGGTCTTCCCGATTTCGTGTATCTCCCAGGACATTATTCTTTCCTTAGTGCTCTTTCTTTATTAAGATTTTGGTCTTTTTTTGCCAGTCTTCTCCAATGGCCATACTTGTCTTCTGGCGAATATTTTGCAGGCTTGGTTGATTTAGCAGGCACCTTACATGTTGCGCATTCTTTTTGCAAGGTATAGGCATAACAGGAACCACAACGGAGAATTTCGACTCTCATTTTTTTAGTATAGTCTCTGCCTCACAACCGCTCTTCTTCGCTTCAGTTTCGAGGAACTTTGTAATCTCGCTAGCGAGTTGTTCGGCTTTTTTATAGTCTGCTGCCTGAATGGTGGTCCGATAATTTGGGGCACCGATATACTTTATTTCGACTTTTTGCTGTTTCTGCTGCCCCATTTCTTTTATTTTCCTTAAAAGCCCCCTTATTCTTTCAATACCGTCTGGCTTTGTGCTCCGTAGCTTAATGATCTGCACGAGTTTGATCTCTGCTGGGCGTAATCTCGCTTTAATCAATTCCACCAAATCTTCAACGACTTTTTTATTTTCAATGACTTCGCGGATGCCTTTGTCACTTTTTTCGATTACTTCCTTGAAACAGGCATAGATCGAGCCATATTTTTTAATGATCTCTATGCCGATCTTCTTTATCAATTCCTCTTTCTTTATTTTATGCTTCTCAGCGATAATCTCGAGAATTTTTTCGCAATTGCTCTCTTTTTTTAATTCCTGGTTTTTTTCTGTGGTGACGGATTTGGTGACTCGTCGTAATGACAGCTCAATATTCCCCCGTTCGCTGTTCACTCGCAGAACCAGGCAAACAATCTTTTTTCCTTCACGAACATATTCTTTGATTGTCCTAATGCGCCCAGGTGCAATTTCCGAGATATGGATAATTCCTTCCTTGCCCTCGTACTCGTCAAGATCGACAAATACTGAATTATTCAGAATTTTCTTTACCGTACAAAGAACGATTTCCCTTTCTTCAGGAAACCCTTGTTTTTTATACCACACGTTAGCTAAGAACCTCGAGTATCCTTGCCTTGATACGGCCCTTGCCGCCTGCAGGGTCTGCCAGGCTTTTTTCACAGACAAGGCATTTTACTTCTGTTGATGGCTTCCCAAAGATATTCTGCTCGTTCTTGCATTTTGGGCAGCGTACCTTGATAAACCGCGATTTAGGCTCTTCTGATAAGTTGTTCATCATGCGGTTTCAGGCCTGTTCGTTTATAAACCTTGTCGTTTTTCACTCTTCTGCCGTTTACTCGTAACCTTTATATAGATGCATTGCCCTTAAAGCCTTATGAGTGTGTCGGGGAATGTTCGGATCGTTAATGCCGATACAGCGCGCCCAGTTGAACGTTTACTGAAAATTCTCAGCGTCAGTTTGGCAGCACTTCTTGGCGTTATTATCTTATTTTCTTATGAAAATCCCAGCATTAGCGGATATAGCGTTCTGCAAGGAGTTTATGGCAGTGCTTCTCCGTTCATCATCCTTTTCCTTCTCTTGATTATTATTTACCTGTACTTCCGCATTCACCGCGATTAAACCCTATTCGAGAAGAAGTTTCTTTGCGCGGAATCCCTTTCTTTGTACACTCATCTTGCTGCAGACCGAGCACTTAAACCGAAGATCATGCTTTTTGGAGATTTTCTTTCCTGCTCTCTTTGGCTTTGTTGGTTTTGATCCCCAACGACCCTTGTTTCCCTTTCCTCTTCCAAGACCACGAAGCATTGCGCGTGCAATCGAACCGTGCTTTAATGTTCCCCTGTCTCTCTTTTTTGCTATACTCACTGTTTGATCAGTATGTTTCCTACAAAACGGGCAAAATCTTCTTATATTCTTCTTTGCTTTCATTGTTTGTTTCTTCCACGCGTTGTTTTGTAATCAGGACGTCTGCTAGTTTTCCAGGGAGTTTTGCTTTTTCTCCAGATTCAAACGGTCCATAGACCTTCATATCAGTACCCATAAATTTTGGCACGGCATGAATAAATGTAACCTCTTTGGTGTTTTCTGGTTCGCTTTCCTCTCTTTTTATTTCTTTTGTTTTCGCTTCAGGTTCTTTCTTTTCTATTACTGGGCTCTGCGCAGTTAGTACTGAGTTTAGGATTCCGTTTCGATACTTGTTGATTTCTTCAAAAATGCTCTTGAAAAATCCATGTTCCTCATTAAGCATGTTTGACGTATCTTCTTCGCGTTTGGAACGTGATGCGAAGAGAGCTAGCTGCAAGAGCTTGTTCTCTCTTCGTTCGTAGATTTCTTTGATCATCTTTTTCACGCTTTCTAGCTGTTTTTGGGTCTTCTTTATTTGCTCACTAAAAATCGATTCCTTTCCTCGCTGGGAATCGATTGTTTTCTGCTTTTCCTGGAGGTAGGCAATAATGTTTTTGTAGAAATTCTTATCAATCGGTTGGAGTTCTTGTTTATACTTCTCTTCTCTCAACGTTTCATAGATACTTTCGTAGGTAAGGACCTCTGTCATGCTGCCCCCGGTAGACGTGTTTTTTTCTTCCTTCTTAAGTCTTTCTAACCGATGCCTTTAAAGTTCTTATCTTTATCTGTCTCTGATGATTATTAAAGAGATTCCTGAGGATTTTTTTGTTCGTGAACTTTCAGACCTATCGTACGCTGACGGTGACTATGCGTACTTCCTTCTCAGAAAGCGCGAATGGACAACCCAGGATGCTGTTGCTAAAATTTCGCAATGGTCTCAATTGCCACTGAAATTTTTCGGGTATGCTGGGCTAAAAGATAAACTGGCAGTCACTGAACAACATCTTTCAGTCTACAAGGGAGATTCATCACTTGCTTCTTTTTCCACCTCCGGCATTGAACTTACTTATCTTGGGCGCGGCAAAGAACGCATTTCTTTAGGCGACCTTAAGGGTAATTTTTTTCGCATTGTTGTGCGAGATCTTCCTCAACGACGAACGCTCAGTCTTCGCCCCATTAAAAACTATTTTGATACCCAACGCTTTGGCATTAATGGCGTCAACGCTTCTGTTGGACGCGCTCTTGTCCGCCGCGATTTCCAGCAGGCATGCGAGTTACTTCAGCTCACCCCTTCTGGTCGCGACTATATTGGCGCCTTACGTCATCTTGGAACGAAGAAAGTATTATTTTTCATTCACGCTTATCAGAGCCACCTTTTTAACCACTTCTTAGACCAGTATACTGGGAGGGCGCAAACAATTCCCCTTGTTGGCTATCTAACTGAGTTTTCTTCAGCCTCGGTCCGATCTCTTTATTCACAGATTCTTCGTCAAGAGCACGTTGTACTATCTGATTTTCTCTTTCGTGAATTTCCCGAGATCAGTTCTGAGGGTTCTTTCCGTTCACACTATGTTGCAGTTGCCGATTTCTCTTATGTATACGAAAAAGATGAACGACATTCCAACGCCTTCAAATGCATTCTTACGTTCACTTTAAACCCTGGCGCATATGGGACTTTTGTTGTTCGTTCTCTTTTTGCCAAATCTTTATAAATCTCGCTCTTTTTGCTTGTTTATGTTTGCATTTTTAAAAGACAAACTCAAAGCAGTGCTCCGCAAAATTAGCGATCGCGCTGAAAAAGAATCTGTGGAAGAAGAAAAGCACGTTTCTTTGAAGACCTCATCAGAACAACAGGCATCTTCTCCCAAACCTAAAAAATCCCGAAAAAAAACGACCACTAAAAAACAATCCACGTCTCCATCGCTTTCTTCCATAGCACCACCACAATCAACGCCTTCTGAACAACCACCTACGTCGGAGAAGCCGGTAGAACAGCAGAATGAAGGATTCTTCCGCCGCTTATTTACTAAAAAAACAGAAGAGCCTTCTGAGTCTTTATCGCCACCAACTCCAGAACCTCCTGAAAAAAAAGGCGTTTTTGCACGTCTCAAAGAAAGAATAACAACGACCACTATTTCTTCAGAAAAATTTGATGTGCTTTTTGAAGACCTTGAACTCGTATTACTGGAAAACAATGTCGCTTACGAGGTTATTGACAAGCTTCGATCTGATTTGCGCTCTACACTCGTAGACAAGCCGATCAAGCGCGGCTCTGTGTTAACAGTTATCCGCGATCGCCTTCGCGATAGCATTCGTACGATATTAACTGCAGGTCCTTTTGATCTCGCTGCTGCGATCACATCTTCTTCAGACAAGCCATATGTTATTGTCTTTGTTGGTGTTAATGGATCTGGTAAGACAACCACGATCTCAAAAGTCGCCCACTCTTTGAAACAGCAAGGCTTTAGTTGCGTGCTTGTTGCTGGAGACACATGGAGAGCAGCTTCTATTCAGCAACTTGAGCAGCATGGTACTAATCTCGGGCTGAAGGTTATCAAGCACGATTACGGTAGCGATCCTGCTGCTGTTGCTTATGACGGCATTCAATACGCAAAAACCCATCATATCGATGTGGTACTCATTGATACTGCAGGTCGACAACATTCAAATGCCAATCTTATGAGCGAAATGGAAAAGATCATCCGCGTCTCACGCCCGCACCTCAAAATATTCGTTGGCGAAGCTCTTGTTGGCAATGATGCTGTCGAGCAGGCGCGCAGTTTTAATGATTCTATTGGCATCGACGGCATTATTCTTACAAAAGCAGATGTTGATGAAAAAGGCGGCGCGTTCCTTTCAGTTTCGTACGTCACCAACAAACCAGTTATTTACTGGGGCAGCGGCCAAAAATACCAAGATCTTCACCCTTTTAATGCGGATGAAATACTTGAGCGCATCGGCCTTTCTTCTTCTGATTGAGAAAGTTTTTTATATTCTTACGCTATTATCACCTTAAAATGAGAACTTTTTTTTGTCTTGCCTTTCTTTTCCTTCTTTTTTTACTAACGGCTTGCACTTCCGATGTTATTTGTAGCAGTCCCTATGTCCTTATTGGAAATGCGTGCTGTGTCGATGCTGATCACAACGCTGTTTGCGATCCTGCATCTTCTACGCCTCCTCCACCTGAGAAATCTATTGACCCCCAGCCTTCATCTGAAACTCTTGATCGGGAAGTTATTTCCTACCGTGGTCTTCTTGATGACGATCCTATCTTGGGAAACCAGCATGCTTCTCTCGTTCTTGTAGTGTTCGGCGATTATCAGGACAAATTTTCCCAACGATTTCACCTCGAAGTTCTACCGAAGCTTCTTGAGACCTATGGACCTTCATTGTCCTACGTGTATCGTGACTATCGCGCTTCACCAAATAACCGTTTTAGTGAATCTGCTGCCCAGGCAGCTAATTGTGCTGACGAACAAGGCTCTTTTTGGGAGTATCATGAGATTCTTTATCACCATATTTCAGACCTTTTCCCTTCCTCACTTCTTCACTATGCTCAAGAGCTTGGTCTCGATGTCAACCGTTTTCGCCTTTGTCTTGACGGTGGGAAGTACCAGAGCGAAGTTCTTGATGATTTTTCTGATGGGAACGCTGCAGGGGTTACTCTTACCCCCACGTTTTTCCTGAATGATCAAAAAATCGTTGGTTTTCGTACCTTTGATTACTTTGATTCTCTGATACGGGAACAATACGCCACTTTTCTTTCTCCAGAGATATTATCTGCTCCAGGAGAAGAATTTTTTATTGACTATTCACAACCTGCACAAGCCAACTTGATCTTGCCAG
>CAYJLN010000017.1:1022-10192 GCA_964371275.1 Candidatus Woesearchaeota archaeon | reverse complement strand
TCTTGCCAGGTCCTGCAGTTCTAGACCCCACTATTTCTTTTAGTCCTTATTCAAACACGCTTGACCTTATTGATGCCTCTTTTTCAGCACACCTTCTCGATAGAGCAGCTCCTAATGGATCTTCGCTAGACTCTGCGTCTTTTTCTGCAGATCTTTCTTATACTGATCCAGTACGCCATACAAAGCATACCTACACTCTTTTTTTAACCAATCTTTCATCTGCGCCTTCACCTCTTTCTTCTGCTGGTGGCATCGCCGTTGATACATCTCTGTACGGTCAAACTGGCATCGGTACGTCGCTTCTTCCTCGCGTAACTGCACGAGTTGCTCTGTGGGGACTTGCTGATTTGTATGAAGATCGTCGCGTCATCGCTTCGTCTATTCCCTTTACGTTTGTCGTTACCCAAGGCATGCGTTCAGAAGGAGCTTTGCAGTCGACTAGCGACCCCTCAGACGTCGAAGCCTATCTCTTTTTTCCGACAGATTACCAGTCGCGCGATCCACCCCTGCCGTTTCCTAACTCCTATGCCTATTTGCTCTGGGAAAACTTAACTCTCAAAACGTTGTGATTCCTGAGAAAAACTTTATATAGCACACTATTCTCATTTTCTTATGCCATTACAGGTAAAAAAGAGGTGCCCATCTTGTCATGCGCAGGTTGATGGCACCACCAATTATTGTCCTTCTTGCGGGCATCAGCTTCGCACCACACATTCCTTGACGATTAAATGCCCACAATGCCATCGGCAACTTGATACGCACTCAACCTATTGCAATTACTGCGGAGCTTCACTCAAACCAACTCACTCTTCGCGTCGGTTTATTCATTTTTTCTTTTCCCTTATTGTTTTCTTACTTCTTGTCTTGCTGTTATTCTTATTTTTTGGTGTTCCTTCTGGCGTTTTTGAATCTGCACCTGTTTCTCCAGATCTGTATATCCCCCCTTCTTCATTGTCTTCACCAGAAGTCCCTCTTGTCGTCGGATCTCCTTCGTCTACGACACCACCCGTCGTTCACCCATTAATAAAGACCTACGATTACACAAAATCTTTTTGGATTCATACCACACAAAACTTTAAAGGAGCTGAAGGTTTTGGCATTACGACATTAGAGTTTCCTGACACAGTTAATCAGTGCCTTGTTCAAGGTACGTGGACGGTCGATAATGACCCTCGCGCCCGCCTTCCCGGATACTGCGATCGTGCTACTGGCTCTTATAGCGGATATGCCGATGCCTACCGCCAGTACGTTACTAATGACCCTGATTATTTCCGCTGGGACGGAAAGATTAATCATGATCCACTCCCCCAGTCTTACCCTGATTATTTCCTGTACATGATGACCTGTAGCACCGATTATTATCGCGATAATAAGAACATCATTTCGGCATATCTTTCTGGATTTGGTACCAAAAACCTTCAAATTGAATGGTCTTACAAAGACAACACGAACAAACCCGCTGTCGACTTTTTTGGTACCTTGGACTGTGAGCTCGAACGCTCATGAAAAGACTTATAAAGTTCACTACCCGTATCCAAATTATCATTCAAAAAGAGGGATCTTATGAAGAATAATCTTTTCGCCTTACTTGTTTTTTTACTTGCAATGGTGATGTTCTTTTCTTCTAGTCCTTCGTATACAGGCCATCTTTCCAAAATGCAACTTGACCGATGCCCTACCTTCAGCAGAGATGACCCCTCATGTCTTTATGTTTCTACTCCATCGTCATACATTGTTGGCTCTCAGATACCTAGATATACACTAGAATCCCCGAGTAGTCAAGGCAATGCTTATCGAAAACAAGGAATAATTACTTCTCGTAGCGATCGTGGCGCGTCCTTTAGAATTCAAGATTTTGGAGCCCCTCTTCCTGACGGAAAAGGAGACATTAATGACGATAGTACCATCAATTCTAAGGATTGTACACTTGCTCAACAACTCTATGCTAACAGCCAGAATTCTGCAGACACCATTCCCAAACCCGGATATCCTGTTTTTGCAGATGCCCTTCGTAGCTTGAATGATCTTTACATCGGTTTCATCTCTTCTCGCCTTCGTCCTTACAATCTCGCAGGTGACATTAACAACAACGGTGAGATTGATTTTTCCGATGCCCAAGCGATATGCAGGTACGTTAATGGCATTGGAGGGTTAAAAGAAACAGCTGTCAAGGGCGCAGATTGCACTGAAGAGGGTCGCTTAACGTGTTTATCTTTCAGCTATATTAGCGCGGTCGGATCTGGTTTGATCTCTCCTGGTGAGGGTCTTCAGCGGGTTGTTTGCCGCTGCCAAGAAGCTTATGGTGGTCGCTATTGCTATTACACCTTTGAACCCGAGTTTGCCTGTGCCGAAGGTGAGGTTTGTGTACAGACTGTATCAGAGCGTCTTGGGCCTTATCAATCACCTCAATCTGCCTCTGCTGCCTGCTTTTCAGTAGAAGTGTTGCCATAAAAAAAGATTTTTATAGACTTATCCCTTCAGTTTCTGATGGTTTTTCGTCGTGGCACTATCGCTATAGAGAGTATGATCCTTTGGGGATTTATTTCTGTTTTTATTATCGTTTTGTCTTACTCAGCCCTTACTTATTTTAATTATCAGTATAGATCGTCTCAAACTGACAGCAGTCTGCGTAGCATTGCCATTACCGCCAATGCAGTTTACAACCTTCGACCCGGGAGTGAAGAGACTATTGCTGTTGAAATTCCTGCAGGCATCCTCTCTTCCGAGATTTCTCAAAAAAAAATTCAGTATACCTTGACTGGATTTACTACTGCTGAAGAGAATTTCACGCTTGAGACTATTCCTGCACTAATTGGCGAACTTCCTACAGAGCAAGGCCGCCATTATATTTCCGTTAAAGTTCTTAATGAAAGCTTAGTCCGCATCGGTAGTGGCGTCTACATATTTACAATCACTCCTTCAACTATCGACTCACGCGGGAAACCAGCTACTGTCGTCCTCTTCGGCGATGAATTCCAAACTGGACTTAACGTCCTCGTTGATGGAGCGGTTTATCCTGGAGGTCTTGTGCGTTATATTGACTATAATTATGTTGAATTCGATGTCCCGCCGGGACAAATTAAGGCTAGACCAGAGCCCTATAAGATCAGCGTTCAAAACCCTACCGGCGAAATTTCTAACGAAGTTGATCTCTACGTAATCTAAAACAACGTTTATAAATTGCCTTTCTGTTGATTTCTGATGGTTTTAGACACGCTTGGTCATTCGTTAAAACAGACGCTGAAGAAAATCACGCAGTCTCTTTTTGTTAATGAGAAACTTATCAATGAGCTCGTTAAAGAGATTCAACGCGCATTATTGCAGTCAGATGTGCAGGTTAAACTCGTTTTTGACCTTACTAAGAACATTAAAGACCGCGCCATTGGTGAAAAAGCACCTCCCACGTTGACTCAACGCGAACAGTTAATCCATATTGTCTATGAAGAATTAGTTCGTTTCTTTGGCGAACAAAAACATGGAATCGCCCCTGGTCGCAAAAAGCCATTTGTCATTATGGTCCTTGGATTATTTGGGAGCGGTAAAACAACCACGCTAGGAAAATTGGCGCATTACTATAGTAAACGCGGCCATAAGGTTGCTATGCTAGGATTAGATGTTTATCGACCTGCAGCACCACTCCAGCTTCTTCAGCTTTCGCAGAAAGTTGGCGTTGATTGTTATATTGACGAAAAAGAGAAAAAACCACTCGCCATCTGGAAGAAGTTTTCTCCACGATTTCATGAGTACGATCTTTTGCTTGTTGATACTGCAGGTCGTGATGCGCTGAGTACAGACCTTATCAAGGAACTTGAATCTCTTGCAAAAACCATCAACCCCGATGAACGACTTCTTGTCTTAAGCGCAGACAT
Source organism: Candidatus Woesearchaeota archaeon (assembly GCA_964371275.1). GTDB lineage: Archaea > Nanobdellota > Nanobdellia > SCGC-AAA011-G17 > UBA489 > CAYJLN01. The sequence goes on along the minus strand of CAYJLN010000017.1, from coordinate 6,323 downwards.
TGGTCAGGCGGCATTGTCGCAAGCAGAACAGTTCCACAAAAGTTGTGGTGTTACTGGTGTTATTGTTACAAAACTCGATGGTACTGCAAAAGGCGGTGGCGCGTTATCTGCCTGCGCTGCTACTGGAGCGCCGATTGTTTTTCTTGGTACTGGTGAAAAGCTAGATGACCTTGAATCATTTAACCCAAGCGGGTTTGTTGGTAGACTCTTAGGAATGGGCGATCTTGAGGCATTGCTGGAAAAAGCAAAAGAAGTGCTCCCTGAAAAAGACGCCGAGGAAGCTGGCAAGCGCCTCCTTAAGGGTGATTTCAGTCTTCTTGATTTGTATGACCAACTTTCTGCGATGCGTAAGATGGGACCGCTCGCGAAGGTGATGGAGATGATCCCTGGGTTTGGATCTGTTAAACTCCCCAAAGAGATGCTTGCTTCTCAAGAGGGGAAGCTCGACACGTGGAAATATGTGCTTTCCAGTTGCACGCAGGAAGAACTTGAAAATCCAGATATCATTAGTAAAACGCGCATTGAGCGTATTGCAAAAGGGAGCGGAACAACGATTAAAGATGTCCGTGATCTCTTGAAACAATATCATCAGAGCAAGAAACTCATGAGAATGATGAAAGGCAAAAAACCCGAAGCCCTTATGAAGAAATTCAGTAAAATGACGGGGTAGATCAACATAAATCAGTAATATTACAAAAGAGGTGGCTGTTGTGATTGTCCATTGCGAGTCATGCGGCGTAGAGTTTACTATTTATTGAAGCGCTTGATCCATCGATCCTCTATTTTTGTGAATCCTGTCGAAGTGAATAAACCTTTTCGCCCGTTTAATTTATATAGGGTTTCTTATTTTATTAGAGCATGATCATCGGTCGCGGCGCAGAAGCAATTATCTCGCTTGAAAATGGGCATGTTACTAAAGAGCGCGTCTCAAAGTCCTATCGATTTCCTTCTCTTGATTTTTCTCTTCGAAAGCAACGAACGCGGCAAGAAGCGCGATTACTCCAAAAGGCTTCCTTTACTCAGGTTCCTCGTGTCTTGAGCGTTGATGAACAGCGTATGCAGATTATTCTTGAACATCTCAATGGCCCGCTGTTACGCGATGTTCTTGAAATCGTTGATACTGCACAACGCCACCACTGTCTTGTTTCTCTTGGTCGCATTGTCGCGACTTTGCATGATGCAGGAATTATTCACGGAGATCTAACAACGTCTAACGTGATCCTCGTAAATTCTGTTCCGTATCTCTTTGATTTCGGTCTTGGGTTTACTAGTACTCGGCTTGAGGACAAAGCAGTCGATCTTTCTTTATTCCGCCACGCTTTAGAAAACAAGCACTATATGTGTGCTACTGATGCATTTTCTTCCTTTCTTGAAGGCTATCGCTTCTCTTCCCAGGCCTCAGAAGTCTTTACTCGCTTAGAACTGGTTGATCGCCGTGGCCGCTATAAACGCAAAACCCAAAACCTTTAAAACAGCCTTATGTTTTCTTGTGTGCATTAGCCCCGTAGTCTAGCGGCCAAGCTTTGTCGCCGAGAGGATACTGCCCTTTGGAGGCAGTGACGGAGGAAGCATATGGTCATCTTCCCTATGTTGCCGATTTCAAATCCTCCCGGGGCTATATTTGCCTTTTAGAGTAAGTTTTATAAATCGTCTTTTCTGCACCTACTTCATGGCTCGTCTATACTCTAAACGCAAAGGAAAGCATGGTAGCACGCGCCCGTCTAAACGTGTTCCACCTTCTTGGATGACTCATGAACCGAAGGTTATCGAACAGCTTATCCTTAAACTCGCGAAATCAGGCCATACTACGAGTCAAATTGGAACCATTCTTCGAGATAGTTATGGCGTCCCTGATGTCAAGGCGATTTTAAAAAAGAAGGTTACTCAGATCATTACTGATAATGGTCTTCAACCAAAAATACCTGAGGATCTCCGCGCTTTAATTTTGAGAGACATTGAGATTATGAAACACCTTGACACCCATACGAAAGACTTACCCTCTCGCCGAGGCCATACGCTTACTGGAAATAAGATCCATCGCTTGACACGCTACTACAAATCTGTTGGTAAGCTGCCTGAAAATTGGGCATATGACAAGACCAAAGCCAAACTTCTGATTGAATAACCATGGTTGACGAGAAAAAGAAACGTAAAAAATGGACTTCCATCCTTGCTAGTGAAGAGTTTAACTTTGCTAAAATAGGCGAGAGCTTAGCAGAACGCCCTGATGATCTTATCGGCAGGAAACTTGTCGTCAATCTAATGACCTTTATGAATGACCCAAAGAAACAGAATATTAGTCTTGAGTTCAAGATTGTAGGGGTCAAAGATTCATCAAGCGTTTGCGATCTTATTGGCTATCGCGTCAGCAAGTCCTATACCAAACGCGTTGTCCGCAAATCTGTCGATAAAATGGAAGACTCTTTCCGCGTCCAGAGTAAAGATAACATTTCTTATTTAATTAAACCATTTATGGTTACGAGATACCCTTGCCAACGTTCCCACTTGACACGCATCCAACAAGTCATCCGCGCCCGCGTTGTTGACTACTTTAAAACGCTTGACAGCAAGCAGGTTTTTTCACAGGTTATCTCTAATTCCCTTCAAATTGAACTGCGAAGCCTTGCACGAAAGGTCTTCCCTGTAGCAATTAGCGAAATTCGTGTTCTTCAGCGCCTTTAGCTCTCGATAACCTTATAAATTCCATCACCTTCTGTTTTTTATTAAAATGGAGGCTATTTTATGTCGTCGCAACGTACATGGGCAAATGTTCTTGGTTTCATTTTAGTCATTGTTGGTTTATGGGGGTTTTTTGGCGATGGCACAGTCTTAATGTTCACTGTTAATAGCACCCACAGCTGGATTCATCTCATTTCTGGTGTTCTTGCTCTCTTGGCAGGATATACAGCAGGCGGCGGTTATGCAAAATCATACAATACGGTTTTTGGGCTTGTTTATCTGCTCGTCGCTCTTCTTGGACTCTTTAATGTCCAGGCGATTGTTGAGCTCCTCGCATTGAATGCTGCAGATAATTGGCTTCACCTTCTTATTGGCCTCGTCACCGTTTTCATTGGTTTTCGGGCCTAATTTTTCTTTTTTTCCTTCATTATTTAAACAGCCCGTCTGTATACTTATTGGAGAAGATAGATGACCCCCTTGCTTAAAACCGTTCTTGTTCTCAGCCTTCTTTTTGTTTCTTTTCTTGCTAGCGATTCCCTTCGCTACACAGGAAATGTTGTTGACGATTCTGCTTCTGTAGTTTCCTCTTCATGTACCCCCCTGCCTGAAGGTGCTGGATATCGCGCCTGCGCGGATGTTCAATGGAAAGGAGAGGGTTTTATTAAGGTCTATATTCCAGGAATCAGTCTTAGCAAAACTCCTTCGTATACAGACTTCGCATTTACTCATTGCCAAGACATCTTTCGTGAGGGCAGCATTCCTGTCAGTCTTTATACCTATAGATCAAATGGTGTTTTAGACCGAAAACGTCTTAGTGCGCGTGTTTCCTGTGGCGATGCTTCTCCTATTTCCCCTGATTACTTTGAAACGCGTGGACAATTCACGGCAGAACCCACCAATGGTCAAACTGATGGGTCTGGAGTTTATGTTATTGAACTTCCCCGCAAAGCTCTTTCTTGTGTCCTTGAAGGCACCTATCGCACCGTTAATACCGATCCTACCGGTCCAGAGCGCGGTTATTGCCATGATGCACACGGGACTTTCTTGAGCTCTATTGATCAACATGAGACTCAGTCTGTTCATAACGATCGCGACTACTTTTTCTGGAATGGACTGTCAAAACCTGCTTATGACCCTATTGCGGAGTTTACTCGTGGTTATCTTGTTTCAACCCCGCTTTGTGATTCAATTGAGTCTCCAAGCCGTAATTTTGTGCGCGCCCGCGCGCTGCTTGACCACACTTTAGAGATATCCTGGAAGTATCATAATGACGAGACTCACCCGCGTGTTGATTATTCCTTTACTGTTCGTTGTGATCTCGAACAAGCAAAAAAAGCTACACCACCAGCCCCCTCTTCTGTCGCCCCACTTATTGAACAACCTACAGATATGTCTCAATCGCTACCAAAACCGTATATTGATGAACGATCAACACCGAAAAAACAGACTGGTGTTGTTTCCTATCTCTATCATCGACTTACATCACATTTAACGAAAACTATTTAAATGCGTTTTTTCTTTTTTGTCCTATGACAGAAACAAAAAGAGGACGATTTGTTCTTCTTCTTACCTTTGTAATCTTACTTTTGGGATTTTTTTCCTCACAACTCACGTATACAGGAGACTTTCATTTTCAATCGATGGGACATATTTCTGCATTACAAAGCAATCCTACTTGCTCTGATCTGAAACGATTAGTTGGCGTTATGGACCATGGTATGTATAACCAACGTTTCGATACCGACGTAGATGGCGACGTTGACGAGGCAGACTATGCTTTTTTTGCGGAGGCGATTAAAGATAATCCAAATTGCCCACTCCCGGATGATTGTTTTGAAGGCGATACTTCTTGTCGATACGGTGTTCTCAACGTTTGTGAACGAGGTCCTTTCGGTTTGCGATGGGTTGAACAGCCAACACCGTCAGGTCAGTATTGCACCTCACGTGGCCAACCACGCTATACCCAAACGTTCTATGGGTGATTTTTTTTCGTTAGATTGAGTAGCGTATACTTCATGTCTCCTTTTTGAATATTTTTTTCCTTTTCAATCACAAATTTTTCCTTTATTTTTTCCTTTATTACTTCTGGTTTGTTTGTGATTATCGTCATTCCTTTTCCAAGAAGAAATTCTGCTTGGTGAACTAGCTCCGTTACCTGTCGATCAGCGTCTTTGTTCCTTTGAGAGATAAACACATTGGTGAGTATGTAGTCGACTGATCTTTCCTTGAATATCGTGTCCAACCAATCAAGCTCAAGAGTCTTGCAGTCTATTTTTACTTTTGCTACCTTTGCATTTATCAAGGCATTTCGTATATTATTCTTATTGTCATCATACGCATGAACACGCTTTATTCCTTCTTGTGCTGCTTCTATTGCTATTACGCCGTCTTTACAAAACGGGTCCAAGACCACATCACTTTTTCTTGCTCCAGAGAACTTCACCACACTATATGCCAAGCATCCATTAATACTTTGATTGTTTATCTTCACTCGATAGTCTCTTCTACATAGTCTTTCCTTCACTAATACGCCAAAAAAACAAAGTTCTCCGAGAAGGTCTACATATATTTTTGTTTCTGGATCTTTAAATAATTCTATTGCTCGTGTACGTGAAAATAGAT
>CAYJLN010000017.1:0-1012 GCA_964371275.1 Candidatus Woesearchaeota archaeon | reverse complement strand
GTTTTGAATCCTTTTTTGTTTATTATTGCCCCTACTTTTTGTTCGACATCAACACTTTTGAACATATGCTCGCCTTCCCTTGTGCACCCTACGCTGAACGTCTTTTTTACTGGAAAGTTTATCTTCTTTGCTGCTTTCCCAATATCTTCGAGGTTCTTTCCTGTTGTTTTTTTAAGTAATTTGTATACACGCTCTATTGAGCGGTACGCTTTTTTCTGTTTCGTAAATATTACCCTTCCTGGGCAGAGAATTTTTCCATTTACTTCCTGTGCTGCGATGTCTTCCAGCCCCCTGATTACTTCTCCGATGTACATATTAGTCTCTGATTTCAAATCCCTGATAGTGTTCTTGCGCATCTACCTCTTTTAGTTCTATTTTCGTCACTGTTGCTTTTTTTGGCCCGCCTGCACACCTTTCTATTAATTGCTCAAGCGCTTTTTTCCTTCCAACCAGTACACCTTCTACTTTCCCATCTGCCCGGTTTCTTATCCACCCCACAACGCTCCTTTCTTCTGCCGCTTTCTTAATGAATTCTCTGAAAAATACGCCTTGTACCTTCCCCGAGATAATTATTTTAAGTGAGTTAGTCATTCTACACTTTCTCTGCTAAATAAATATTGTTTCCATTTTCAATAATTTTTAGATTAACTTTATCGCTGATATTTTGCGTGCAGTTCAATACGGTAATGCACCTATTTTTTGCTACTGCGATCATTTGATTAGGATACCAATCTGGCGCCTTGATTACGGCATTTATTCGTTCACCTTTCCTCATGATTGGCGGGATACTTTTTGATTTTCTAATATTAAAATCGTCTATACCGAACTTTAATTTCACTCCGTACTTTTTTTCCCATTCTTTGAGTTGCTTGTAAAACCTAAAAAAACTCATTTTTTTTCCTCTCTTTCTCCTTTGCTTTCCTTATTAAAGACCGTAGAAAATCTTTTTCATACTTGATTACTTCAAATATTTCAATCAGTTCATTAATTTTTTCAATGGGAATAAATACCG
>CAYJLN010000016.1:14538-16789 GCA_964371275.1 Candidatus Woesearchaeota archaeon | reverse complement strand
CCCGAGCTCTACACCCCACATAACACACTCTGCCCCTCCCCGACGCTCGTCCGATCTCTTCTTAGGGTAATTCCACTTGCTTTTGTTGCGTTTGTTCCACGTAAATCGTCGTAGTTTCGCTGTCTTTCCATAGCCACAAAACGCACATCGTTTTTTGCGTTTGTGGAAGGAATTCTTGCCGCAGCGAGCACAACGAATGTGTAAAACTCCTTTATGGAGTTTCCTTCCCTTTGCAGCTGTACCTTTACTCGCCATCGATCAACACCTATTACGCAGGAGAAATCATGACGATCGCGTCACCGCGCAAAAAAACCGTGCCAATTTTGCGCTTTAATTCATTATTGTGGTGTTCTTCTGCGTCATCAAGAACTGTGTTAATATGAATATCAAATGCCTTAAGCTTGCCAATATATTGTTTGCCGTTTTTGAGCTCAACGATCACGCGTTTATTGCGACTAACATTCAATACATCAAGTGGTCGATCAGATTCTGCCATTACACATACCCCCTTAAAAGATGACGAGAAGGCGAGAAAAGGGTATATAAACCTTCTGTTTTGAAATGAAACATAACCTTTTTAAACCACGTATAGAGTGAATGAGTATGGCTGTATCGCAACTACATTCTAGACGAAAAGCAAGCGGTGGGCGTTACCGCGAGTGGAGAAAGAAAAAGGTCAGAGACTTAGGAAACGCTCCAACGCATACTAAGCTCGGTGAAAAACGGGCAAAAACAGTAAGAACGACAGGCGGAAATACAAAAGTGCGCCTTCTTCAAACAAACATCGCAAATGTCTATGATCCGGCAGCAAAAAAATATCTCAAATTAAAGATCGAAACCATTGTCGACAACCCTGCTGACCGCAACTTTATCAGGCGAAATATTATCACCAAAGGCGCCATCATTAAAACAGAAAAAGGCAACGCGCGTGTCATGTCACGGCCTGCTCAAGACGGCATCATCAACGCTGTGCTCATCAAAAAATAACTCGTTTTCTTCGTTAACTACCCCCTGACCGAGAAACAAAAGGTTTAAAAGAATAGATTTTTATTGATTTAATGAAAAAAAGGGGGGAAACAGTTGCGAAAACAAAAAAGAGGCCAAAACAGGCGCATTCAGCAAAAGCAAAACAATAAACTCGCTCTCAAAGGCCCATATATCGCAGCGTTCATCGTCTTCTTTGTCTTATCGTGGGGGTTGGGGCAGTATGACTCAACACTCGTCAACAATCACATCACTGGTGGTGCCGTTTTCTTTTCTCCCCCCAAAGAGGTAAGTGAAATCCCGCCAGAGGAAGGCATTGTTGAAGGAACAGGGCATGCTGCGTATCAATATGCCTGGCAGCAACTACCATCCCAACCTTATCCCCCACAACAACAGCAGCAACCAGGACAGCTGCCGCAACAACAGCAACAACAAGTGCAGCAGAGAAGTAGTCTTTGTGGCAACGGAAAACTTAATGTTGGCGAGCAATGTGAAAAAGCATCTCATTGCCAGCAAGGACAAGGATGCAATCTCCGGACGTGTCAATGTGAAGTTGTTGATAAAGACAATGATAAATATATCAGCACGATGTTCCCCAAAGGAACAGACTGCAATGATCAAGATCCTTCAGTCCATCCAAACACTCCAGAAATATGCTTTGACGAGAAAGACAACAACTGCAATGGCAGACAAGATGAAACATGCACGTGCGTAAATCTTGGCGGAACAATCTGCGCACCAAACCAGCAATGCAACGGAAATAGGTTGACAGCAGCAGACACGTCATCATGTTGCCAGGGAACCTGTCAAAATATTCTTGCAGCCTCAACATGTACTCAGTGCGGCCAAGGACAATTGAACATTTGTGACAAGCAGGAATGTGAAAGCCTGTCTGGTTGCGTCTATGAGCCGCCATTCTCTCAATCCAGACTAGGAGCCCCGCAAGGCATTGCTGGGAGTATTGCCAAAAGCGTCGGAAAAGTGCTCAACATCGCATTAGAAGTAGGATCGTGTGTAGAAAGTTCTGCACGTACTCGTGGAGGTATCGATGAGGAAGATGAAGAAATCAACACGCGGGGTGATGATTCGTTATTAGGACCATCGGGTCCAAGTTGTCCTGATAACGACGGTGACGGATATACTGATGCTTCTTGTGGTGGCGATGACTGCGACGACAACGATGCGCAACGGAACCCTGGTTTGACAGAGGTATGTGATGATGGCCGCGACAACGATTGTGATGCGCTGGCAGACTGCGACGACAGCG
>CAYJLN010000016.1:4680-14528 GCA_964371275.1 Candidatus Woesearchaeota archaeon | reverse complement strand
CACAGCAGCGTGCAATATCAAAAAAGTTGGTGAAATGAATCTCAAGATCTCAAATAGAATTCCTTCTGATGGTGATGTCGTTACGTTTACCGCTGATGCATTTTACCAACAAGCAGGCATTCCAGTAAGCATCTGGGTTGGTGGAAAACCCGATAGCAACGGGATTGTACCAAATCAACAGTTATTTGGAAATGGGTATACTGATTCAAAAGGAATCGTATCGTTCAGCACGCCAATCAAAGGCGCAATCGATACGCAATTGTACTTCATCGCTTATGCAAATATAAACGGCGTCTATCGTGAAAGCAATCTCCAGGGAATGACGATTATTCCCGATGAAACTGACGCAGACTGGATCGTTACCCCAACAACCTATTGTCAAGTGCAGTTAGATGGCTCATGTCCGCCAATATCAAATAAAGATCCTATCGAAAAGGTTTACAATACCCTTGCAAAATCAGGCGACGTGATTCTTGCCGAAGATGGCAGTTACCCAGCAATGGAGCTTAGAAGGAGCAGCGGATGTCATAGCCCGACTGGACCACGAATCTGGATTATGGCAAGAAATCCTGGAGTACCGGTTATTCTACGAAAACCAGTTGTCTCAAGTGATACGATCGCTTTTGGAGATCAGGCATGCTACACAACTCTAATCGGATTTGTCGTGATGGGCTCAGATCGTTCAGCTATTCACTTTTTTACCTCAGGTAACGAGCCCTATGATTCTGTGCATCTTCTTGAAATGCAGGTTGAAGGGGGCTGGGATTGGTACACAGGAACAGGAGCAAAAACAAAATGGGGGATTCAGTCATACCTTCTTATTGATTTCTTGATGCGTGGAGGCAGAATTGATAATATCTATGAAGAACATTCTGCGTATGTGCATAATGCGATTGGTGACATTATCTTCGAGGACCTCTCAAGCAGCAACATCGGATTCACCTTTATTCAGGTGACTTCACGAGGTAGTGATTGCCCGCAATATAGCAATCCATGCCCACCAGGCCAGGGAAATATACAGCTGAGAAATCTCGTCGTCAAGGATACGGGTCTAAGTGCATTCTGCGACGGATCATTTACGTTTAAATTCTCTGGAAGAAATTCGTTTAATATTCTCCTAGATCACGTCCGCTCAGAAGCGGGATGTGACCCAGCACTTGTTGCAGCAACAGGATGTGTCGGGACTTCACCGATAGTTTCGCATTCCGGCGGCGGCGCTCAAGGTCTTGGAAACGGTCCGATTAAAATAAAACGCTCTCGTTTAGAGATCGCGCCTGATGGCGGAACAAAACCACTGCAGGAAATTGATTACACAGAAAGATACACACTCGAACAAAGCACCCTTATTGGGGGTGAGCCAGATTATGCAATAAGTCTCTATGCAAATACTCTCGACACATGTTTTGACAGAGCGTCGAGAGTAACTGGTGATCCGGAGAAACGCGTCTCTATTTATGGTAAGCTCTATTCGAACTACGATACGATGCTTGATACCTTAGGATCATGCGAACCGTATTTAGATACATGTAATAATAATGCTGTTTGTGAGCCAGTACTTGGAGAAACCTGTTCAAGCTGCGCAGATTGCTCCTGTCCATCACCGGACGTGTGCAGATATGACGATACGTGCGGCGCAGCCTGTGGCAACGGCATTTGCGATAGTTCAATTGGAGAAACGTGTTCAAATTGTGCAGCAGATTGTGTGACGGAACTTGTATGCGATGATGGTATTGATGATAACTGTAATGGGTTAGTCGATTGTAGTGATCCTAATTGTGCAACAAATACGGCATGCAGTGGCGGAGGGTACTGTGGCGATGGTCAGATAAATGGCAATGAGCAATGCGAGAGAGATAGCGACTGCGCGAGTGGTTTAACCTGCATCTCGTGTAGTTGTGTTGATTGCGATCTTGACAATGACGGCTACCAAGGCCCACAATGCGGCGGTGACGACTGCGATGATGATAACCCTACAATTAACCCAGGCGCTTCAGAGTCATGTAGCGACGGCAAAGACAACAACTGCGATGGGTTAACAGATTGCAGCGATCCTCTTTGTACCTCAACCTGCACTGGTTGCCGTGGAATGGAATGCGATCCATCAGTGGTCTTCAGGTTCAACCCTTCAATGTCGGGATACAATTACGGCGACCAAGTTCCCGTGCTGAATGACGATTCACCAAATGGATATGTTGCAAATTGCCACTCTGGTCAAGAATGCGCAACAAAAACAACAAGTCCCTACCCCAATCGTGATGCCGTGCTCTCTATTGGAGTGGAGCGGGCAACGCATTACCATATCAATCCGCAAGGCAGCAATGACTTCGTATTCAATAGTTTTACCATGCGTGCGTGTGGAAAATCAGATGGCAAAGTAGCAGGGACGCATACAAAACCCATCTTATTTTCACAAGTCGATCCTAGAGAAGTTCGCTACGCACTAAAATATCTGACCGCAGATGACGATATAGTCGCTTCTTATGACTATGACATGAGTTTCAGGTTCGAACCATTTTATGGAGGCACACGAGAAGAGGTCACCGTTGGTAATCTGAATTTCGGGGAATGGCATTGCTTCTATGGAACATTTGATGCAGATCCAACTTCGCCAACCTATCGCGAGATGAACCTCTATTCAGATATTGAACCCCTCTGCGGCACAGCGAATACTATCTGCCAAGTAGGAAGCAAGATCGCTGCATCAGATCCTGGTCTCGTCAACGGAGTTTATAACCTCATGAATTACTATTCTACTACTTCTTCAGGGGAAGATGATCCGTGGAAAGGTCCTGGAGCGAACTTCCTTGTCGCAAATCGTCCATGGACAGAATCAGAAATTATCGTCGATTACAATGCGTTGACAGGAAATACAGGTGGTTTTTGTGGCGACGGACAAATTGACTTTGGAGAAGAATGCGATGATGGCAATACACAAGACAATGACGGATGTCATAGTGACTGTACGGTTGAATTCTGCGGCAATGATCGAGTAGAATTCAACGAAGAATGTGACGGAACAGACGACGTTGTCTGTCCGGCAGAGTGTCAGTCTGACTGCACCTGCACCTTTTCTGAAGGAAACTCAGGAACGTACCTTGATGAAAGCCAGTCTGGATCGCAGACGAGATACAGTTTCCTCGGAGGAACGCTCAATAACTTAAAATTCGATAATATTCTTGATGCGCTTATCGTAATCAGCGGGTCAACAAGCGGTTCATTCACCTCGCAAATTATCGATGCATTACAAACCTCGTCGTGGGATTCAATTGACTGGGTCCAAGGCGCTCCGTATGGTCAGGACTTGCCAGACAATGGCCAATCCGAAAACGTCCGTGGCGGCATCGACATGAAAAACAATGTTCTGTTGTTGCATCTTGACGAGAGCTCAGGATCAACAACTTTCACAGACACATCAGGAAACGCGAATAATGGCGCATGTACAGGAACAACCTGTCCAACTGCAGGAAATCCTGGGATTTTTAGCACATCCATTGAATTCGATGGTGTTGACGATCATGTAAAAGTTGCTGACGATCCGACATTGAATTTCAAGGCAAATGAGCCATTTGCTATTAGTTTCTGGGTCATAGGGACTGCATTGACAAGACAACAATTCTTTATTGATAAACGAAATACTGTCGGATATCAAATCTGGTCGACCCCAACACCGACTAATGTGTTCAGAATAGACGAGGGCTCAAATAACATACAAGTAAATTTCAATAGCCAATTCCTCGATGGAAAATGGCATCACGTCGTCGCCATGCGTGAACCAACGCAATTGTCGGTCTGGGTTGATGGCAAACTTGATGCAACTTTAGCAGATACCACACTCGCGGACCTGACTGACCCGATTGATCTCTACCTTGGAAAAGAAGCCACATTCAACAGCGGATACTTTGATGGACAACTAGAAGAGCTGGCGATCTGGGATCGCGTCTTGACCTCACAAGAAATCGCCGACATGTATTCGCGCGGTGCCGCAAAGCTCGATCTCTCGATACGAAGCTGTGACGATAGTTCTTGTGCCGGCGAACAGTTTAGCGATATTATAGACCTTCCTTCACAGCAACTGAACCTCCAGGATAATCAGTATATACAATACCAAGTCGGGTTCTCAACAATAAATGCCGCAACTTCCCCAGAACTGTACAGCACAACGATTAGATACACGCTTGGTACTGCTCCACCAGGTTTCTGTGGAGACTTCATCTGTGATAGTGCACTCGGTGAAAATACATGCACCTGTTCCCTTGATTGCGGATCATCATGTGGAGATGGATGTGTCAATGGAAACGAGCAATGTGATGGTGCCAATTTGGGCGTCTGTGCTTCAGATAATCTCTGTACAAGTTCTTGTATCTGCCTCGACTGCAATGTAGATAATGACGGATTCTACGGGTCTCAATGCAATGGCAATGATTGTAACGACAATGACGCATCAATCTATCCCGGAGCACCAGAAATCTGTGATGGAAAGGATAATCAGTGCCCTGGAGATTCTGGCTTTGGACAGACTGACGAAGGATGCGCACAGTGTGGTGATGACGTCTGTAATAACAATGAGGATACCTGTACCTGTGGGCAAGACTGTGGCGTCGTGTGCGGCGATGGTTGCATTGGATCAGGAGAGCAATGTGATGATGGTAACACTCAAAATGGGGATGGCTGTCATTCTGACTGTACGCTAGAATTTTGTGGAAATAACAGACAAGAAGGGTCTGAATCGTGCGACGGTTCTGATGATAGTTCTTGTCCAGGTCTCTGCCGATCAGACTGCACATGCTCGTCTCCGCCACCACCTGATGTCTGTGGCGACGGCATTTGCAGTTCAACCGAAGACTGTACGTCCTGCTTCAGCGACTGTGATGCAGGTCTTGGTCTCTGCTGCGGTAATAACATCCAGCAAGGAACAGAGATATGTGATGGCAGCGATGACACCGCCTGTGTATCAGGAGAAGTCTGTGTTCCAGGCGGTCGTGTTAACCAATGCACTTGCAAGTACGAGCGAAATGCCTGTACAGATTATATAGAAACAGGATTCCAATGCGATGGATATACGTACTACTGCCCATTATCAACAGACTGTGCGCTTACTCTGCTTGACGGCGTCTGTATCAACGAAAAGATCTTCGGAAGTTACGGATGCGATTACTTAGAGCTAGCTCCCCCTGATTCCGCACTCAAGCGATGTGTCTATAGTGGAGATCCAGGAGATCCTGGAAATGATCAGTGTTATGCACCAGTCACCGTGCAAGGAATTCCCTACCTCTGCGCAGTCGATGCAACAGGAACGCTCAACTGGCAACTCGCATCGGCAGCAGTAGAAGTCTGTAGTGACGGATATGATAATAATTGCAATGGATTCATTGACTGCCTGGATATTTCCTGCGCTAGTGATGTCTACTGTGGAGGAACCTGCGGAGACGGAGTATGCGACAGCACTCAGGGCGAAGATACCTGTAGCTGCAGTCTAGACTGCGGTTCTGTCTGTGGCGACGGATGTATTGGCCAAGGAGAAAGTTGTGACGACCAGAATACCAATGCAGACGACCAGTGTGACAATTGTCAGTTAACATTCTGTGGCGACAATGTTCGCCAGAATCCAAATGGCCAAGGTGAATCTGAAGAATGCGATGGCACTGACGATGTTTCATGTCCTGGTTCCTGTCAGCTTGATTGCACCTGCGCAGGATCAGGCGGAAGCAGCGATCAGGATGGCGACGGGTACGACAGTAGCATCGACTGCAACGACAACAATGCAGCAATCTATCCAGGTGCACCAGAATTCTGTGACGGCATCGATAACCAATGTCCAGGCGATAGTGGTTATGGTCAAATAGACGAAGGATGCTCCAGTGGTGATAGTGGCAGTTCAGATGACGGATACGACGACGAGCCAACCATCATCGTCGATAGCGATGCAGAGATTGTCACGGAAAAGGGATCTGTCGAAACAGTCCCTGTCGGTGAAGCAGGCTCAGACGAAGACAGCAGACCATTGTCAAAAACAAGGAAAATCTTAACGACCAAAACAAAGGAGTCGAGAGCAAAGAAACTCTTCGAATCAACGATTTTAGCACTTATCGGCGTGATTATCCTCCTAACAATCGCGTATATGCTTATTTCACGAAGACCAAGGCAGGAAATCATCGTTCGTTAATAAACATATTTATAAAAACAGAACCGTGCGTAAAGTACCATGACATTAATCACCCTTCGGGAGATAATCGATCTCGTTATTGTAACACTCGTTCTTGGGTATCTGTTCATGCGATATGTCCCAAAACAGCGAATGTGGTCGTTTGAACAGCATAATGCCTTCGACTGGTCGCGATTTAGATTTGCCCTAACAATCGCTGCGCCAGCAGTGATTCTTCATGAGCTGGGCCACAAATTTATTGCACTTGCATTTGGATTGAGTGCAACATTCAAAGCATGGTTCTTTGGGTTATTCTTGGGGTTTCTCTTCCAGTTGTTTAACAGCCCCATCATGCTGCTGGCGCCAGGATATGTGGAAATAAGTCCCGCCCCCGCATTAGTAACGGCGGCAGTTGCATTCGCAGGCCCATTAGTGAATCTTCTCATGTTTTTGATCGCGCGATATCAATTAATATCACAAAAACGAAGAAGCCCCCGCAAAGTACTGGGATGGTATTTGACAAAGCAAATCAACATCACCTTATTTATATTTAACATGCTCCCGATTCCGCCTCTGGATGGCAGCAAGGTGTTCTTTAATGTGATATCTGCGCTATTTTAGTGCTTTCGTCTGAAGAAGAAGCGACGAAGAGGATTGAACCCCTTTTTTTCTGGAGGAGGCACGGGCAATTTCTTTTGTGGGAGTATAGCGACTTTTTTTATCTTTTTAAGACGATGAACTTGTTTAGCTTTCGTTGGCGCTACCTTCTTGATTTTCTTTTTTAGTTTAACAATTTTTACTTTCTTTTTTACTTTCTTCTCTTTCTTTTCTGGCTTTGCTTCAAGGGGGCGTTGAATTGATGCTCTCAGCGTCTGAAGTTCTTGCAGTTCGGTAGAAAGACCAGTAATTTTTCGCTGAATATCGTCGAGCTTCTTTGTTTTGTTTTCTTCTCTAACAAGCAATTCGCCGCACTCGAAACATTTGAATTCTGCTTCAAGAGCCTCAGTTTCCGTAAGGCGGACGCAATTGTTCTTGCACTTGAAATAATTTTCTTTTTGCTCAAGCGTTGTTTGCTGGTGATAAGACTGGACTTTCTTCTGCTTGAGCTCGATAATAAGATTAAGCGCACGGACCGAATCAAATGTCCAGAAATAGATGTACCATCCCTTTTTTTTGTCCTTTTTTCTCGTAAATGACACGAGATTATGCTCGCTTAGGAAATACAGAAGGCGACGAACAATATTGACCGACGTATTCATTTTCTCAGCAATCTTGAACTCACTGACATTCTGCTTGTCTTTAATCAGGAAAACGAGAGGTAATGCGCCTTGATCGCCAAGCTCTTTGATAAGGTCTTCAATATACTTTTCAGGAAGTTTCATCCAAAAGACTCTTCGCGTCGTCGCTATTTAAAATTTCCCATTCAGTGGAAATAACAGGCACCAAAAAGGTTTAATACTGACAAAAAAAGAATAAAAGCACTAAAAATAAGCTAAAAAACGTAAAAATACTTACAAAATGAGTATCTCTCTCCAACAAGACTACGAGTTTCTCGAACATCTGACAAAAAAACAGCTATGGTCGATTATTCACGAGTTTCAAACAACCTGCCAGACGAAAGAATCGTTCAGAGAACCAAGACCTATGAAACAAGAGATCCCTATTGAGGTCTTTATCAGAACAGTGGCGCCGTTAGAGGCAGTCTGTAAATATCTGCGTGAGAATAAAAAACTGACGCTGCGCGCAATTGCAACGTTGTTGAAACGGGATGTTCGTACCGTAGGGGGAACATATCTGCGAGCAATGAAGAAAGAGAAAAAGAAATTCTTAATAAAGGAGAGCATTCTTACCATACCCATAGACGTGATCAAAAACAGAAAGTTGAGCGTGTTAGAGAATACGGTGAAATATTTGAGAGAGCACCATATGCTTACCTTGCATCAAATTGCTGTTCTTCTTCACCGAGATGATCGCACAATGTGGACAGTCTATGCGAGATCACAAAGGAAGGGTAGAGAATGGGGATAAAGAAAACAATTCACGACATTGCTGTTCTTTGTGTAGGTGTCGTACTCGTGCTTACGTTGTTCCTGGTCCACTATGCAGTTTCGCAAGTAGGGACACACTACCAGGAAAAACTAACAGGGCAAGTGATTCAAATCAGCGAAGGAGACAGTTCAGATATCGTTATTGAGGATCCATCATCGTCTCAAGCACCGGAAAAACCGCCAGAACCGCCCCCAGCACCACTCAGCAAAAATCTTCAATGCTGGGCAGATGCAGGAATAACAAGAACAGATATGCTCATCGTTGGGAATCTGCTGGAAAATACGCCGTGCAAGGAAGAGCAGGAAAGACCAAAGATTACAGTGAAAAAACAAAGCGACTGCGTGGTTGTTGACAGCGATAACCAAGTCGTGACGCAGCTCTGTGAATCTCCGCAGTCAGAGGCGCCAAAAATTGACATTTCGTTCCCTGAAAGTCAAGGAATAAGTGCTCCTTTAATACCGCAGCAGCGAAATTATGCTCCCTGGTTCCTTTTTATTCTCTTTGGAATTTCCGTCATGGTAGTAAGTCGTGAACATTCTTTTGCGTTTGGACTCAAAGAAAAGGACGAGCACGTGGAACGTGATGAAGACAAAGAAATAAAATATATTGAAGCAGCCCCTCTGTTTGATGAGAAAAAAATAAAATCAGATATCCAGGATCTTGAGAGAATGCATCACAAACTTCTTGCTGGATATACTTTAGAGAAACCCTCGTTTGCGTCAATAAGAATACTGCCTGAAGAGATAACGGCGATGATCAAAGAGTTTAACGAACAGACGCGAGCAATCTACAACGCCATCAAGAAAAATGATGCAGCGACTGCCAGAAGAGTTTATCTTGATATATTCCCTCTCTACACACGGTTGTACAATGCGTTGAAGCAAGAGAGACGACAAGAACTGCAAGAAGTCATCACGTATCTGCACCATCAGATCACGATTATGGAAAAAAGCAGCACGATTACCCATCTTATTGAGGAAGCCTATCGCCAGACAGAGCGGCATAAAGTGTCAGGGAAATCCACAAATGAGAAGAAAACAGTCGAAAAACTGCAGAAGGAAATCATGAAATTAAAAACAATACTGCGTGAAAAGAAGAAGTGATTTACTACACAGAAATAACAAGAAATATTTAATAACGCTAAAACTGACTGGTAAACTGAGAAAAATGGGGTTATTTAGCCGTAAAAAGCCAATTCAGCCGACACGATTGCCGGAGTTTCCACAATTCCCGCAAAATCCGTCAGTTCAGCAAAATCTTCCGCGAGTAGAGCCTCCGCCAACCTATGAACCACAGTTTAAACCACCGGAACAGTTTCCACGTCCTCTTACTCAACCCGTAGCATTGCCACGACCAGAACCGACAACGCCTGCAGGATACAATCGGTCAATCGCAGACAGACCTTCACAGTTTCAAGCAGCAGCAGATATTCCTCGTCGAGAACACGTGTTTACAAGACCAGAAATAGACCAGCGACCTCCATTGCAGCCACTGCGTCCTGAACCAGAACGACTTCAGCAAGCAGTGCCTCAAGCGCAGCCACTGAACTGGGGACCGCCTCCGCGTCAAGAACAGCAAGAACCGCGTCCTGCACAGCCATCGCAAGATCAAGGCGAGCGGCCCATGTTCGTCAAGATTCAAGAATACCGGGAAGCCA
>CAYJLN010000016.1:0-4670 GCA_964371275.1 Candidatus Woesearchaeota archaeon | reverse complement strand
GGGAAGCCATGGCAAGCATCGACGTGCTCAAGCAAAAAATCCGGGAAACAGAATCTCTGCTGGAACGCATTGAGCAGATCAGAACGCAAGAGCAGAACGAAATGACGTCATTTAGAGATAATCTCAACAAAATGAAGGAAAAACTCATGTCTGTTGACAAACGACTTTTTGAAGCATAATATTATGGACCAAATTCACACACAAATAACAAAACCGCTCTCGTTACGAAGAGAAATTCTCGAAGGAGCTGTTATCGCAACAGAGGCATTAGCAACATGTGAGAACGTACAAAAACTTCTTGACGCACACAGCGAGTTACGAAGACAAACACTCGAGCTCTGTAAAACCTTGCAGACAGAAACATCAGTGCTTGAGCGCGTATTGCCGCCATTGCCGACAGAATTCATAAAAACGCAACGAAGAATCGAACCGATGAGGAGTGAAATCAAGCAGAATATCCCTCAAATGATGCAGCAACCGCAAAAAACAAGACTCGAACAAGAAATCGAAGAGATTAGAAAAAAATTATCATCACTACAGCGACAATAATTCTGAGCAATAGTCATATAAATGCTGGGCAATCGTCATGTAATCATGCCTGAATCGATGATCGCCATCAAAGGAGTATGGAAAATCTACACCATGGGCGCAAACCAGGTGGTGGCGCTAAAAGATATCTCATTTGACATCCACGAAGGCGAGTTCGTTGCCGTCGTTGGCCCGTCTGGATCGGGAAAATCGACCATGATGCATATCGTTGGCTGCCTGGATCTGCCAACAAAAGGATCAGTCTATCTAAAGGGAAGAAATATCTCCGCGATGTCTGAGTCAAGCCTGGCAGCGTTGCGTGGCAGGCACATCGGATTTATTTTCCAGCAGTTTAATCTGATCCCAACGCTTACAGCACTAGAAAACGTCGCGCTCCCCATGATCTTTCAAGAGACAACGGCCAGCGTACGAAATGACAGGGCAACGTTACTATTAACAAAATTTGGATTACGAGATCGTATGTATCATAAACCGGCAGAGCTGTCCGGAGGTCAGTCTCAACGAGTAGCGATCTCACGAGCATTGGCAAATGACCCAGAGATAATTCTTGCTGATGAACCAACAGGAAATCTCGACTCAAAAACAGGCGCAGAAGTGATGAATGCCCTTGCAGAGATTCATAGAAAGCAAGGAAAGACCATCATTCTTGTTACCCACGATCTTAACCTCGTCCACCATGCAGAAAGAGTTATTTATTTAAAGGATGGAATGGTCGAGAAAATAGTCAAAAAGCGGTACACATGAAAAAAATAATCTTCTTAGGAGTCGTTCTTATTCTTGCAAGCCTCTCAGTGAGCGCACAGACATTGCGCGTCAGTATGATCGGTCAAGACCCTGATCCTGTGCGTGCTGGTGATGTTGTTGAAGCCCGTTTTAAAATCGAAAATCTCTTTGAGGACACAAAAGGAGAGGTTTTGGTAAAAATCCTTCCCGAATATCCTTTCTCTTTGTATTCCTCTTCAAATACTCAAAATTTCGGCATACTAGAATCACGAAAATATGGCTCGTCTGATGCAATCTACTTCGACTTCAAACTAAAAGTAGATCAAGATGCTGTCGACGGATACCATGAGATTGTACTCCAACTGAACGATGACCAAACGACATGGGATCTTGAGGACAAATTTTATGTAGAGATCAAGAATGAAAAAATATTGCTAAAGCCTTATGTCGTATCAAGCGATTTAATCACTGGTGGAAAAAAAGGAACCTTTACCATCGAAATTGCCAATGCGGGCGGTGAAGACATTGAATCTTTACAATTAGAACTTCTGAACTCGCCAGATTACAAGCTTCTGTCAACAAGCGAGTATGTCTACATCGGTAATCTTGAAGCAGATGATACAGAATCAGAAGATTTTTCCGTCTACGTTGATGAAGACAAAACCTCGGTAGGAATTCCGTTGAAGCTTACCTATGAAGTCAACGACAAAGAGTACCAGCAGGATTTCTTGCTCTCATTGAACCTGCTGACGAAAAGCGAAGCAAAAAAAATCGGCCTCATCACCACCAGCTACACTCCTGTAATAATCACCATTATCGTTCTCGTCATCGTCCTCGTCGTCATCATCAGGCGATATAGGCGAAAATGATCAAAGATTACCTCAAATTATCATACACCTTTCTCAAAAATAGAAAACTGCGCAGCTGGCTCACCATTGTGGGAGTATTCATTGGTATTGCTGCCGTCGTGTCGTTGATAGGACTAGGTGAAGGACTCCGTCTCGTTATTTTAGGGCAATTTAATTTCCTCAGCACCGACATCCTTACTATCCAGGCATCTGGATTAAATGCAGGACCTCCAGGACAAGGAGTTGTTAATCCCTTGCAAGAATCCTACATTAAGGACCTCGAACAGATCAAAGGCATTGATATGGCTATAGGCCGCATTATTGAGGACACCACCATTTTCTTTGATGGAAAAACCGATTTTACCTTTGCAGGAAGCATGCCTGATGGAGAAAAAGGGCGCGAAGTTGCGCGGATCGCGCAATTTGAAATTGACAAGGGAAGACTGCTTGCTGATCACGAAGCAGGAAGCGTTGTTCTTGGAAATAACTACGGGAAACCTGACCGTTTAGGAAAGGCAATACGCCCGCGGGATAAGGTAACCATTCAAGGAGAATCGTTCGAAGTTGCAGGCATTCTCAAGAAAAAAGGAAGTTTCATCGTCGATAATATCATCCTGATCAACGAGGAAAAGATGAAAGATCTATTTAGTGTTAACGACACCTACGACATTATTGCAGTAAAAATCGATTCTGGGAATGACATGACAGTCGTCAAATCACGAATAGAAGATTTTCTCCGAAGAGAACGTGACGCCGACGAAGGTGAGGAAGATTTCAGCGTTGACTCGCCAGAGCAGGCGCTTGATGATCTCGATGCGACTCTTTTTGCCATTCAGATCTTTATCTATGTAATCGCAGGCATCTCCATCATTGTCGGAGGCATTGGTATCGCAAATACCACGTACACATCAGTCATTGAACGGACAAAGCAGATAGGAATCATGAAATCAATTGGGGCGCGAAACCAGCACATTTTCATTCTTTTCTTGATCGAATCTGGTCTGCTCGGGCTCATTGGCGGGCTTGCAGGAATAGTCATAGGGAGCGGCATTGCCTACGGCATGGCAATGATAGGAAAATTTGCTCTGAACACAGACATCATTCAAGTGAGCATCAGCTGGACATTGCTTAGTGGAGCCTTGCTCTTTTCATTTATCGTGGGATCAATTGCAGGAGTCATGCCGGCATTAAATGCCTCACGTTTGCCGCCGGTGGAGGCGCTTCGCACCGTAAAATGATCAAGTTTGCCCTTATCAAATATTCTCTCCAGAACATGAGAAAAAGGAAAGTGCGGAGTGCGCTGACGATTATTTCCGTGTTGATTGGAATTGCTGCAATTACCACGCTCATCAGTTTTGGTTACGGCATTTCGTCCTATGTCGAAGAATTTTCACGGCAGATGGGGAATGACAAACTCATGGTGCAGCCGCGAGGCATGGGACTTGGTCATGTTCTCAATAGCAATATACGGCTTGATGAGTCTGATCTAAAAACAATACGGGGCGTTGATGGCGTTGCGGAAGCAACCGGCGTTTATATGCTAAGTGGAGAAATAGAGTCGCGAAACCAGAAAAAATATGGCTATATTTTTGGGATGGACTTTAGTGAATATGGAGAGTTAATCGATGAAATTTACTCGCTGGAAATTGTCGAAGGTGAAACACTAAGAAACGACGAATTGTCAAAAGTGGCACTCGGTTTTAATTATCTGAGAAAAAATAAAATTTTTGATAATGCACTCAAGACAAGGGACAAAGTCGTTATCAACAGAAAAGAATTCAAAATAAAAGGGTTTTATGAAGAAGTAGGCAATCCGCAAGACGATTCAAATATATATATAACAAAAGAAGCTGCAGAATCGTTGTTTGGTACTGATAATTATCAGTTTATCCTTATTCGTGCATCGGCAGGAAGAGATCCGACAAAATTAGTTGCAACAGTTCGCGAAGAGCTGCGAGATCACAGAAACCAAGGAAGAGGAAATGAGGATTTTTTTGTGCAAACGTTCGAGCAGGTAATTGCAACGTTTACTGCAGTGCTCGGAGTGATCACCGCTGTTGTTATTCTCATCGCCTTGATCTCTATGGTGGTTGCTTCAGTAAACATTATGAACACGATGTATGCGTCAATTTTGGAAAGAACGAAAGAAATCGGCGTCTTCAAGGCGATAGGCTCCCGAAACAGAGAGATTCTTTTCATCTTTGTTTTTGAATCGACCGTCTTAAGCCTTATTGGTGGGCTTGCAGGAATCCTTGTTGGATATCTCATTTCCTCGTTTGCAGGAAACATTATTGTTGCAGCAGGATATGCCATCTTTAGCCCTGTGTTTACCTGGCAACTGGTGGTTGGCAGCCTGCTCTTTGCCCTATTTGTTGGTATTGGTTCGGGTATACTTCCTGCGTACCGTGCGTCCAAGTTAAAGCCGATTGAAGCATTACGATACGAATAAGGAGATCACAAGATTCTTAAGGAAAGCAAAAAAGAGTTTCTTATGTATCTCCCTAAAGTCCTCGTTGGATGTCCTACTTCTTTCCATAAGGCATACTGCTT
>CAYJLN010000015.1:0-18240 GCA_964371275.1 Candidatus Woesearchaeota archaeon | reverse complement strand
GAGGGCTCAAAAGAGTATAGTCATTTCGCTGTAAAACCTCTAATATGATATCATACGCTTGACGATCTGGCCCTAATTGATCCGGTGGCGGGCGCCCAATATACCTTGCAACTTTATGGTAAGGAAAAGCAACCCATTCAAGAAGTGACGTTATAAACGGATGGTAAGTTAAAAGAAAATGGGACTCTCTTGTTGGCATCAATGTTTCTTCATTAACAAGCAAAGGGGTCGTGGAAAAATAACGCGCACGTTCTGCACCAAGTGATTGTTTAACTTGCCATTCTAATAAGCTTAACTCTGCTCGTGAAAAAAAGACACTGAGAAAGGCTCTTTGTTGCAGTGTGGGTCCAGCAGGTTGTTCTGAAGGATCGGGTGCAGCGAATAAATTTAATAACTCGTCCGGCATAATAAAAATAAATAATTGGAAGTATATAAATCTAAGGTACAAAAAATTTATAAAACAACCGAAAGTGAAGAAAAAGTATGCAGCATTATAATCGTCTCAAAATCAGTCGAATGATAAAAATAAAAGGTGCGAGTCACCCGCTTTTTCCAGAAAGTCCAGTTACCATCGAAGGATATATAACGACGCCAGTGTATCGCGAAGGCCATCAAACGCCCCTTGCATTACTAACAACACACGCAGAAAGTGGGCATATCTATCTTGGCGAGATTGATCCAACAACAAAACAATTCACGTATTTTGACCGTTCAAATAATGCAGGATACCTGCAAAAATCTAATGGCAGGATCTTCGTAGTGTTAGTCCCACACGTTCAGCGATCACGTCTCAAAACGCTTGATGAAATTCTCGCAATTCCAGGCATTTCAGAAATAAGAGACAGCCACGGAACGCACCAATAAGCACAAACAGACCCGCAAAAGCAAAGCTTTTTAAACACGTTTTCTCAAAAACAAGAGAGAATAAAATCATAAGGAGTTACTCAACAATGGCAGAAGCACTTGCAAAAAAGGCTTATGAAGCTATCGAAACAGCGCGTAAAACAGGCAAAATTCGAAAGGGAACAAACGAAACGACAAAGGCAGTCGAAAACGGATCTGCAAAGCTCGTGATTGTCGCAAAAGATGTCAACCCTGCAGAAATAACCATGCATCTTGGTCCGCTCTGCAAGGAAAAAGAGATTCCGCTCGTTGAAGTGCCCAGTCGGGAAGAACTTGGGGCTGCTGCAGGCATTGGCGTTCCAACAACCTGCGTTGCAATTGTTGCTGAAGGCGAAGCGAAAGACCTGATCAAGGAACTGAGCAAGAGCAAATGAAACCGCAACCTGAACAGCAAAAACAGGAACAACCAAAGCAAGATCAACAAAAAACAGAGCAAAAACCAAAGAGCACCTCATTCTCATTTGCCGTTCCCGCAGTTGTCGAAGAAGTCGTAGGCAGAACAGGTCTGCGTGGAGCAATTACGCAAGTGCGTGCAAAAATTCTCGAAGGACCTGACAAAGGAAAAGTTTTACGGCGCAATGTTAAAGGCCCAATCCAGAAAGATGACGTCTTGATGCTCAGAGAAACTGAAATTGAAGCTCGCAGCTTATCGCAAGGCGGAAAGAAAGGAAAGAAGTAACCATGGCAAAATGCAGTTTTTGCGCAGAGCAAATTGAACTCGGAACAGGAATGATGTATGTCAAGGCAGACGCCACTGTTCTCAATTTTTGTTCATCAAAATGCAGAAAAAATCTTCTCAAACTCGGTCGAAAAGCCATTCATGTGAAATGGACAAAACAGTATAAACGATGAAGGAACGAACCTTAATTCTTGTAAAGCATGATGGAGTTCTGAAAGGACTCGTTGGCGAAATCATCAAGCGCTTTGAGAGTATTGGTCTTAATGTCGTGGGAATGAAAATGATTTGGGCAGATGAAGGTCTTGCTGACAAGCATTATCTCACCACGCCAGAATGGATAAAAACTCTTGCCGACAAAACACGAAAAGCATTCAAAGAGCGGGGCATTGAGTTGAAAGATACAGACGAACAGCTTGCTGGTCGTGTAAAGGATTGGAACAAAAAGTTCTTAAAGGAAGGACCAGTTGTAGCAATAGTATTCGAAGGTCCGCATGCAGTTGAGCTTGGAAGAAAACTTGTAGGGCATACCGAACCACGGCAAGCACTCCCCGGAACGATTCGCGGTGATTATTCATTTGATTCCTATCAGTTAGGGGATAAGGAACAACGACCAATTCGAAATCTTGTCCATGCCTCAGGAACACAGGAAGAGGCAGAACGAGAGATCGCATTATGGTTCAAGAAGAACGAGATCTATGAATACAAAAAAGAGTAAAAAAAGCAAATGGGTGAACATTACTGTCGTTCCTTATAGAGAGATGTCTCAATTATGGAGGGATCTGCATAAAGAGCTGCCAAATGTCAAGGAAGCAGTCGAAGTGTTAAAAGACGTCAATCGAGTCATTATAAAACACATTAGCAGGGTCAATCGGCAGTTTGATGAGGTAAAAAAATTCTTTGGAAAGCACGAAGAGCCATATGCAGAAATTTCGCAGAATCATAAGCAATTTCTAGTAAACATGAAGCTTCCAAAAGTGAATAAAAAAAATATTTTTGTGAAAGTGGAAAACAGCAGAATAGAAATAAAAGGCATGAAAGTACAGCGGGAAGAAGGAAAACGAAAAATGGTCGGATTCTACCGCACGATTGAGCTGCCGCAAAATATTAGCCCTGAAGACGCCAAAGCGACCTTTAAGAACGAGTCGCTCAAAATAAAGATTCCTAAAATACTTCAGTCAGTATAAGGAAAAGCAGAGGAAGTAAGCCACCATGCACCCTTTCTTCATTGATTCCTCGACAGCTTCCTCTTCATCCAAATACGTGCGCTCACCGGTGTGAGACTCATTATCTATCTCAACGATATACGACATACTCCATCCCCCCTATGATATGGTGGAACTATCTATGAACAAGAAGTCGCTGGTAAACTAAAGCAGTAAGTTACTCTTCTTCCTCATCAATATAGCCTCGCATGAAGCCTTCTTCCAGTGCCGAAATCTCGTCATCTTCCAAGAGAATCTCGATTTCATTGTCTGTATAGAAATCCTCCTCAAAGAATGGGTCTGATTTCATTTTGTCATACTGCGGCTGCATAGATCTACCTCCACTTGAAAACGTAAAGTTTATATAAGAATATATACTTAACCTATATAACAAAAATAGAAAATATACCAAATATATATAAGAAAAAATCGAAACAAAATATATTCAATAAATAAGAAAGAGGGGGTTGTAAATATGGATTATAGAAAGATAATCAAATTCGGAAACAGTTCGTTTGTGGTGTCTCTTCCAAGAAAGTGGATGGAGAAACATAATCTCAAAAAAGGAGATGTTCTCTATTGTGAGGAAAATGGTAATAATGAACTGACTCTGGCTACAAAACAAGACGATGGGCAGAATAAAGAACAGGAGATAAGCGTCAATCTTGAAGGAGAAGATATTGATTCGATCAAAAGAAAAATCGTGTCAAAATACATCGCGGGGTACGATATTATCACTCTTGTAGGTGAAAAGGAAATCAAAGAGTATGAACCACAATTACGGGAGATCCTAAATGGGTTAATGGCATTGGAGCTTATTGAACAGACAAAAAGCAAGATGACGGCAAAGGATTTCATTGACACCAATGCAGTGTCTATCCCAAGCGTTATTCGTCGAATTGATACGTTGCTTCGTTCTATGCTTGAAGATTTGCGAACAACCTACAAAGATGACCCCAACAATCTGACGCGTCGGGACAAAGATATTAATAAGCTCACAACCCTGGCGATGAGGACTATTAAGAAAACGCTCGATAGGCCCTCACTTCAGCAGAAAACAGGGATTCAGTATACAAAAATCCTTAATCTGTGGAGTATGATCTATCATTTAGAGCTGTTTGCTGATGAGCTAAAGAGGGTTGCGCGCCACCTCAATGAAACGAAGGCAAAAAAAGAAAAAGTTGGGCGCGTTTTGGATGTATATGAACGGGTTAAAGAAAGTTACAAGACGGTAATGAAGGCGTGGTATGGAAATGACGATAAACTAGCCTACGATCTTGCACGCAGAATGAAAGACCTCATCAACGAATGTAGGAAACTAGGCGAAAAAGAACAGGACGTATCTCTCGCATACGCAATAGGGAGGCTTATAGTGATGCAAACCTTTATAAGGAATATGGCGAGATCGACCTACGAATAACGGGGGGTAGAATGGACTCGGTAACGAGGCGCTTTAAACAAGAAGGTATTACAGAAGAGTATGCGAGAAAGGTACTTCTGCCAGCGACAGGATTTCTCGATTATTCTGGTCCGATTAGACTAGAGGTTACTCTCTTACCAAAAGGGCTAGGTATTGATTCTGCTCTCTATCGGCTTGCAGTTTACGCAAATGGTGGGTCAAAAAAGCTTCGGGGGTTTGTTATAAAAGATCATCTTCACCAGAGAGAAGGAGCAATGGATCTCTATAGAGAAGAAGTAAGGCCAGAGAGAAGATACCGTACTGAAAAGCAAATCCTACAAAACATCGGAAGACCGCGATTAATTGCGACGAATGCAACACGAAAGCGATTGGTTATGGAGGAATGGGACGGTTCGTTAGATGAATTGCTGACGGAGACCCATCACGCATATAAATCTACGGAAGAAAAGGCCCGACAAAGAATCAAAGAAGCTGCACTAAGCTACGTGCAAAAAGCAATCATCACCTCACTGCGGGTGAATGCGCAGCTAACGCAAGACTTGCCTGAACTGAAACAAACAACGGAACCGCCTGAACTGAAGCCTGCAGCAAACAGAAAATACAAGCTAGGACTGCAAGTACGGAAGATCATAGAGCGTAGCGTAAGAAGCAAACCAAAGGAAGAGCAAGATAAAATTAGAGAAGACGCCTGGAAGCGATTTATAAAAGGTGGAAAATTAAACGACGAACTGTTGGCGTTAGGTGGATACCTTGCACGCGGAGGCACATTAATCCAGTATGATGCAAGAAGTTCAAACGTGTTGTTTGCAAGAGAGCCTGGCGCGGTAAGCAGCGTACCAAGCGCAGATTATATTTCTTTTGCGCCATGTGATTATGCAGAAATACGTGAAGGACCGTGGAGTTTTGACATTGCTTCTTTAGCAAACGACCAGTATGGATTATACTTTGGATTCACTTTGGAAGAAAGACTAAAGTTGTTTATGAGAGGGTGTGTTGAAATGCCTGGGATCTTTAAAGGGACATCTAGTGCATCAATGGACGAATTGTGCAGAAAAGAGTTCTGTATCGCTTCAACAGCAGCACTGATAAAATGCGCTGCGAATCCTATTGCAGTAGAAGAACAAGATCCGGAAAGATTCCGTGAATATTTGAAGTCACATCCTATTGAAGACAACCGGGAAAACTGCATGAGGAACCTCGCCGCAATTACAGAACTATTAAAAGGAACACCATATTTCGCCGAGTTAGAGAGAATACTCACAGAAGCACGGGTGCGTTTAATTGATGAACAGAAGGAAGAAAGAGGGTCCTCTTCTGCAGTTAGCTTAAAAGGGTAAACAGATGCCAACAAACAAATTTGCTGCAGTCTTGCTGGATGTGATGGGCGTCCAGATTAAGGATGGACATCTGTTAAAGCAATCAAATATACGGGCGTTTGCAGAATTCGGGTACACGTTGACTGAAGCAGAATACAACCGCGTGTACACAAAAGAAGGAAGATATTCAAGCGGGATAGTGCAAGACCACACTCTTCACATCGATCGTGCAGCATTTATACAAAGAAGATGGGAAATTCTCACAGAACTTGCCGAAACGAGCGGGATTGAGAAGGTACCGGGCATAGAGCGACTGTTAAGAGAATTAACGACAAAACGACCGCGGGTGCAAATCTGCTCAGTATCAAACAATTATCAACGAGAAGTACGAATGTTTCAAGATTGCACAGGTCTAAGAGGCTTTTTTGATCTTATTGTCACAAATGAGGACTTTAAAAGAAGAAAACCAGACCCAGAACCATATAGAGTGGCAGCACAAAAACTAAGCACTGCGCCAGCATATTGTTTAGTCATCGAAAACAGTGAAAAAGGCATTGAATCAGCGCGTAAAGCTGGTGTCAAACAAATAATTGCGGTGTGCGATGAATCAGTATCTGTGAACTATTCAAACGTTACTGCCGTGCAGTCGCTTGAAGAGATAACGATGAACGTAGTAGAATCGCTTGAAAGCGCTTTATAAATACAAACCTTTAAAAGACACTTTTTCTTTCTATATACTGCAGTATAGAGGTTTACCATGTCACTCAGGCAGCCCATTGTGGTCCTTGTAGGTCATATTGACCACGGGAAATCAAGCATTCTCGAGCGTATTAAAGGAATCTCCATCACCAAAGCAGAACCAGGCGGGATTACGCAAACAATCCGTTCATATGATATTTCTCTCAAAACCATCCAGAATATTTGTGGACCGTTGCTGCAACGTCTTCCCATCAAGGTAACCATTCCAGGTCTTCTCTTCCTTGACAGCCCTGGTCATGCTGCATTCAACAACATGAGAAAACGAGGAGGAAACCTCGCTGATTTGGCAGTGCTTGTTGTCGATGTCCGCGAGGGAATGCAGGAGCAAACAAGAGAATGTATCAAAATTCTCACGCAGTATAAAACGCCATTCGTAGTTGCCTTAAACAAAATAGACGCGCTTCCAGGCTGGCACTCACAACCAGAACGTTCTCTCCACGAGAATATCAACAGTCAATATTCAGGAACAAAAGAAGCGCTTGACCAGCAGCTCTACACGCTTGTTGGAAAGCTCTCAGAGTATAATTTTAATGCGGAACGATTCGACAAAGTAGAAGACTACACCAAGCAAATAGCCATCATACCGGTCAGTGCAAAAACAACAGAAGGCATTCCAGAATTACTCATGGTCATTGGTGGTCTCGCTCAAAAGTTTCTTGAAAAAAGCCTGCAAGCAGGAGTATCAGGTCAGGGAAAAGCAACGGTGCTTGAAGTCAAAGAAGAGCCAGGAATCGGAACGACACTAGACATCGTGCTCTACGAAGGAACACTCAAGGTAAACGACCAGGTCATGATCGGAACATTAGGCAAACCAATCATCACGAAAGTAAGAGCACTATTCCAGCCTGAAGGAAAAAAGCTCAGGCCTGTAAAAGAAGTGACGGCAGCTGCGGGTGTAAAAGTAGTAGCGCCAGAGCTTAAAGAGGTCTTTGGCGGAGTTCCCTTACGGATCATTGACAAGCAAGAAAACATTCAGGAAATCGAGGAAGACCTCAAGAAGGAAATCGAGGAAGTGGTCATTGAAACGGACAAAGAAGGAGTGATTGCAAAGGCAGATACACTAGGAAGCCTTGAAGTGCTTGTTCATCTTCTCAAGCAGGCAGGAACCCCCATCAAGAAAGCAACCATGGGAGAGATCACCAAGAAAGATCTGCTCGATGCAGAAACTGAAAAAAATCCGCTCTATAAAGTTATTCTGGGATTTAATGTAAAGTCGGTCAAAGAAAACGTGAAAGTCATCACCAATAATGTGGTCTATCGCATCATTGAAGAGTACCTTGCATGGAAAGCAGAACTTGAGCAAAAAATGAAATCTCAAGAACAAGAACAGATAACGCACATATGTAAAATAAAGCTTATGAAGGGTCTTGTCTTTAGGCAAAAAAGCCCAGCCGTCGTCGGTGTTCATATTGTTGGTGGTATCTTAAAAACAGAGATGCTCCTCATCAAAAAAAATGGGGACAAAGCAAGCCGCGTCAAGAATATTCAAGAAGAAGGAAAAAACATCGATCAGGCAGAGCAGGGAAAAGAAGTTGCCGTATCACTCCCTGAGGTGACTGTAGGCAGGCAGATTAAAGAAGAAGACACGCTGTATAGTGATATCACTGAGCACGAGTTTGAAACCATAAAGAAATTGAAAAAGTATTTAAATGACTCAGAAATCGAGATTTTAAAGGAAATAGTGCTGATAAAAAGAAAAAATAACCCGTTGTGGGGGATGTAATGCCAGAAACAAAAAACGAACTCAAGGTTGTCATTAATGATCCAAAAGAAGGAAAAAGCTATCAAAAAATCGCTCCGGAAGGAGTTCTCACGGGAAAAAAGATCGGAGACACCGTATCAGGCTCCTTTATTGGGTTAACAGGATACGAACTGCAAATCACTGGCGGTTCTAATATTGCAGGAACACCGATGTACAAGCTGCTTTCTGGGTCTGCAAAACGAAAAGTCCTTCTTGGGCGTGGGTTTGGCGCGCGCATTCGGAAAGGAAAACGGTTGCGAAAAACGCTGATGGGAAACACGTTTATTCAGAGTAGCACACAAATCAACATGAAGGTCATAAAGCACGGGACAAAGTCGATTGTTGAGTTGCTCGGTATCCAGCCAAAGGAAGAGCAAAAACCCACTGTAGCAAAAGAGCAGAAAAAGGAGACTCCTACGCCAGAGGAACAAGAACAGAAAAAAGAAGCAGCAAAAGAAAAACCACAGAAAGAAGAAAAGAAAAAATAAATGCGCCAATATCCTGCAGAATCCTTGTTGTCGTTGTACATAGATTATCTTGATTATGCAAGAAGGTGGAGTGAACAAGAAAGGCAGATTCTCTTTGAAAGATCTCCGTTCTTAAGAGAGTTCACAGGTAACCTAAGAAACGCAGAAGAAATCAAGCAATTTTTGCGTTCGCGCGTGATATCTAACGAGCAACGTGATCTTGAAAGTTTTCTTGAGGTGACAGATGTTCTTCAAGCGATGAACTGTCGGTAAAAGACGAAAAAGGAAATTTCTTCACAACCTTTATAAAGATGCTATTTCTGAACCACAATAATGGTAAAAAAATCACCCGTTGTAGAAAGTAAGCTCTCTGACAAAGGCATTGAAAAAAACCAGCCTGAAGTGAACATAGGCCTTGTCGGCCATGTTGATAACGGAAAAACAACGCTCGTCAAGGCATTAACGGGAAAGTGGACAGACACGCATTCTGAAGAGATAAAACGAGGCATTACCATTAAACTTGGCTATGCTGATGCAATCTTCTCTCACTGTAACGCATGTAAAACCTATGCAACAGAAAAACTCTGTATTAAATGTAAAAAAGCAACAACGCCACTGCGAAAAGTTTCATTCATTGATGCGCCGGGACACGAATCTCTCATGGCAACAATGCTTTCCGGAGCAACTATCATGGACGGTGCGATCCTCTTAGTCGCAGCAAATGAAGAATGCCCGCAACCTCAAACCAAAGAGCACTTGATGGCGCTCGAGATCATGGGGCTAAAACAAATCGTCATTGCGCAAAATAAAATTGACCTCGTCTCAGAAGAACAGGCAGTAAAAAACTATAATCAAATCAAGGCGTTCGTCAAGGGAACCATTGCAGAAAAAGCGCCCATTATTCCGCTCTCTGCGCAACATCTCGTTAATATTGGGCCATTAATCGAGGCGATTCAAGCAACGATCAAGACGCCAGAGCGAGATCGAACAAAAGAACCGATCATGTTTATTGCACGAAGTTTTGACGTGAACAGGCCAGGAACTGAAGTCGAGCAACTTGTTGGAGGAATCCTCGGCGGATCCTTGAAGCAAGGCTCATTTAAGGTCGATGACGAAATTGAAATCAAGCCAGGTCTTGTGAAAACAAAAGAAGGGCGATACTCAACAGAGCCCATCACAACAAAGATCATCTCCTTGAAAACAGGAGGACTAACTGTTCAAGAAGTCTGGCCAGGAGGGTCAATCGGAGTGTTAACGAGTCTTGATCCCTCTTATGTGCGCGCAGATACGCTTGCAGGAAATATTGTGGGATTAAAGGGGAAGCTCCCACCAGTATGGGCAGAGTTCAAAATAAAGCCAGTCTTGCTCGAGCGTGTTGTCGGTTCCAAAGACGAAGTAAAGGTAGAGTCAATCAAAAAAATGGAAACGCTGATGCTGAATGTCAATGCTGCTGCAACAGTCGGTGTTGTCAGAGACATCAGAAAAGAGTATCTCGATGTGGTATTAAAATTACCCGTCTGTTGTTCAGAAAAAGATCGTATCACTATTTCTCGTATGTTAGGCAACAGATGGAGACTAATTGGATACGGAACGATTGTCAAATGAATGAATTTACTCTGGCAGGGGCTGTTGTATACGCGCTGAACAGCGTAGGAGGCTCATTAGCGAAAAGAGCTCATGAGTACGCTAGAGAGACAGGTAAAGATTGCAGGCGCGAAATGGCGTTTAGAGAATGAGATTCTTACCTATCAAAGTTTAACTCGAAAGGAGGTAGCACCAAATCAGGTAAGAAAGCTCGTTACGTTGCTACTGCAAGCAGAGGATTCAAGAGACGAACTTGAAGCACTGGGACATGTAGAAGAAATGTTGAAGGGGGAAGAAGGAAAAGACTTAAGAGACTATTTGAGCGCAGAACAAACTAGGCAGTATTTAACGCAGTCCCCGAGATCTTTGCAATCGATTTAACCGTATCTCCTTCTTTGAGTTTCATCACGCGAACACCAGACGTATTTCGTCCAATAACCGAAATATCTTTCGCAGAAACACGAACAACATTGCCTTTCTGAGACATAATAAGGAGATCATCAGTATCGCGAACAGACGCTGTCGCAATTACCAGTCCATTGCGTTCATCAGTTTTAATGTTAATAACGCCGCTCCCGCCGCGATGAATAAGGCGGTAGTCCTCAAGTGGAGTTCGTTTTCCATATCCTTTCTCGGTGATGGTAAACAGTGTTGCACCAGGATCGATAAGGCCAAGAGAAACAACAGCGTCGTCTTGCTCTAAAGAAACCCCGCGAACGCCTGCAGCTGTTCGTCCCATCGTTCGCACATCTTTCTCAGAAAAGCGGACAGCATTGCCTTTCTTGGTGGACAAGAACATCTCAGATGACCCTGACGTCAACGCAACACCGACAAGCTCATCACCCTGGTCAAGAGTAATCGCAATAATCCCTCCTTTACGAGGATTAGAATATTTCGTCAGTTCAGTCTTTTTGACAATGCCTTTTTTCGTCGCCATAAAGACCATAGTAACGTAATCGAATGTCGCAACAGGAAGGACCGTCGTCACATGCTCTCCCTCATCAAGAGAGAGAAGATTCACAATAGCTTTGCCGCGGGAATATCTGCTCCCTTCAGGAATCTGATACGCCTTCAGCCAGTGGACCTTGCCCTTATTGGTAAAGACGAGCAAGGTATTGCGGTTGGAGGTAATAAACACATCTTTGACAAGGTCGTCATCTTTGGTTTCTGCGCCAATAACGCCCTGACCGCCACGTTTCTGCTGATGATACGTAGAAAGAGGAAGTTGCTTAATGTACCCAGAATGCGTCAGCGTAATAACAACATCTTCAGCCTGCACAAGATCTTCTTCTGTAGGTGAAGAAAGGACATCACTCTCAAAAATCTCTGTACGGCGTGGATCCTTGTACGCTTCTTTGATATCAGACAGTTCTTGTTTGATAATGCCAAGGATTTTATCCTGCGAGGAAAGGATCGTTTGATACTCAGCAATTTTTTCTGTCAATTCCTTGTGTTCCTCATGAAGCTTAGTTGTTTCCAAAGACGTCAGGCGCTGGAGCTTCATATCAAGAATGGCGTTTGCTTGGATCTCGGTCAATTGGTGCGTCGCCATGATCTGTGTGCGTGCATCGTCAACAGTCTGTGCCTGTTTCAGCAATTGAACAAGAGCGTCAATGTGTTCAAGCGCAACCTGCAATCCGACAATAATATGGGCGCGTTTTTCTGCCTTGTCAAGCTCAAATTGGATTCTCCGTGTCACCACAGAAATACGGTGGTTGAGATAATGCGTAAGTAAGTCGCGAAGCGTCAGTACCAACGGTCTGCCGTCATGAAGTGCGAGCATGATAATACCGAACGTAGACTGCAAGCTGGTATGTTTATACAGCTGGCCAAGAACAAGCTGTCCATCAGCACTTTTCTTGAGCTCGATCACAATGCGCATGCCTTGCCGATCGCTTTCATCACGAATATCAGAAATGCCTTCAAGCACGTCATCGCGGACAAGATCAGCGATATTCTCTAAGAGCAGGGACTTATTGACCATGTAAGGAATCTCGGTGATCACAATGCGGGAATCCTCGACAGTTGCTTTCCCTCGGACAATGACTTTTCCACGCCCCGTACTGTACGCGTCATAAATGCCGCCAAGCCCATAAATACAGGCGCCAGTAGGAAAATCAGGACCTTTCAGATATCTCATGAGTTCCTTCACATCAGCATCGCGGTGATCAATGAAATACACAACAGCATCAATCACTTCAACAATATTATGCGGCGGAATATTCGTTGCCATGCCAACAGCAATACCTGAACTCCCGTTGATCAGAAGATTAGGTAACCTTGCAGGAAACACGATAGGTTCCTTAAGCGTGGTATCAAAATTTGGCATGAAGTCAACGGTTTCTTTATCAAGATCAAAAAGTAATTCGTCAGAAATTTTCGCAAGCTTCGCCTCGGTGTACCTCATTGCCCCCGCAGGATCTCCATCAACCGAATTATGAACAAAAATACCCGCAGCTAAAGCAAAATTATTAGTATCCTTGATCGTCAGATCATAAACGTCTTCATATTGACGAAGAAAAGTTATCTTTTTTATTTTATGATTACTAATAATCGGAGTTTCTATGCCTAACGTAGCGTAAAGTTTAGTAATATCATCATCAAAAAACTTCTTAAGACCATTTTGATAATTAATAATGCCGGCCCCCTTTCGAGTGTTGTATTTTTTGCGTGCTTCTTCATAGGTCTCTAAATTCAGGTCCCGATGTTCACTTATTACTTTTTTGCATACTGCTAAGAAAAGATAATAAGAAGAGCGCTTGGCATTTTCCCTAAGAATCGGTAAAAAATAGTCTCTAAATTTTTTATCACTGTCCCATCTATCTTTATAGGCTTTAACACGCGCATTCTCGTAGAGCGCACTCCATTTTTTTGAATTAGTAGAAATAAAATCGCGATGCTCTGAATTTGCCCAAATTCGTTTTGAAAGATCTCGCATTCGTTCAGATTGAGTATAACGATAAGAAGGATCTTCCCATTTTTTCTTAAGAGCTTTAACTTTTTTATCTCTATAATCCTTAGTACTCCAAAGACGTTTGAGTGTCGTCGTAGCTCTTTTGCTAAATTCTTGTCTTTTTTCAGGATGTTTTTCAATGTGTTCTTTATTAGTAACACTAAGAGATTCTTGCATCTTTCCCCTATATTCTGGATTATTCCAATTAGAAATATTTCTTTTTGATAATCGTTCGGAATAAGCCTTTCTTACGTCTTTATTATCCCAATATTTTTTTCTACCTAGGGCAACCTTTTCACGATAATCTGGGTTTTTATGGAGTTCACTTGCATGCTCGTAATGAATCTTCCAATGTTCAGCATAATGAACACGACGAATATTTTCAGGATTATTATTTAATTTATTAAAATCAAGATGATGGCGAATCCGCCCCATTTCTTTAGTATAGGCATGATTTGTCAGGTTATAATTATCTGCAAGGTGGTGCGCAGGAGTCCAAATATTGGTTTTAGGCTGATAAAAAAGCAGATAACCTTCACGCTGGAGACGATCAATATTCTCGGATAACTTGGTATAACAAGGCATAAGTGAATCGTCTTCTTTGAGTTGCGAAGCCTTTCGATAAGTTCCATCTCGCAACATAAACAAATGATTTAAGGTGCAGCGCACTTCTTCTCCGTTATCGAGAATGATGCTCATAATCTCTGCATGTTTAATAGTTAAACGAGGACTTTGTATTTCTGAAATTGCAATGTTTCCAAGTTTGTTAATAGTATAGGTATAATTTTTCTTCCCTTGTTTATGTTCTATAATGAGGTCAGTAAAAGAAAGAGATCTTCCATCAGTAAGCAAGACTTTTGTATCTTTTGTAAAACAACCAAAATTACCATGGCCATGTACAAGAGGATATCGTAAAGAAAAATTTTGCGCCATACGAACAAGCGTATCATAAATAGAAGCGTCGCCATGAGGATGATACTTAAAACAATCACCAACAATACGCGCAGACTTTGCAAACGATTTGTTGTGCTGCAGCCCCATATCATACATCGAGAACAGAACTCGGCGATGAACTGGTTTTAATCCGTCGCGAACATCAGGGATAGCTCTTGCAGTAATGACTGACATCGCATAATCGATGTAGCTCTCCTGCATCTTCTGTTCAATCAGTTTTTGTTGAATGTCTTGTGGCATGGTTATCAACCTTGAGAATGATCGCTGTCAACAGCTCTTTTGAGAACGTTGAGCCCGTGGTAAAGGGCATGGAATCTTTGTTTAGGATAATGTGTTTCGACATCTAAAATATCTTCAAAGCAAATAACAGTGTACCATGAAGGCGTATTTTTATGCGAAGAAGGATGAACAGTAGTAACAACAAAGACTCTGCCTGTATCGGGATTCGCTTCACGATACGCATCACCAACTGTTAACTCAACCGTATCAGGGCAACCATGGTAATTATAGAGGGCAAAAGACCGTTCTTTAAGAGAGTCGAGCGTGCGCTGAATAAGGTCAAGGGGAACCTTCACGTGTGTTTTTCCGGCAAATTGAGTGAGTCCAGTCATGTTAAATATCGAGGTTTTTCACCTCTTTCGCATGTTCCTGGATAAACAATCGTCGGGGCTCAACCTCTTCACCCATCAGCACGGAAAAAATCTCATCAGCTTCTGCTGCATCATTGATGGTGATTTGAAAGAGCTTGCGTCGTTCTGGATCCATCGTTGTTTCCCACAACTGCTCAGGATTCATTTCACCAAGGCCTTTGTAACGTTGAATCGTACAGCCATCTGCACCGACCTGCTCAAGAAGAGTCTGTAGTTCTTTGTCGCTGTACACATACTGGATCTGTCGATTTTTCGTGATCTTAAACAATGGCGGTTGTGCTAAATACAGATGGCCTCGTTCAATCAGTTGTCGCATATAGCGGTAATAGAAAGTGATCAACAGGCACGTGATATGCGCGCCATCAACATCAGCATCACACATAAGGATAATTTTGTGATAGCGCAGTTTATCAAGACTAAATTCGTCAGAAATGCCTGCACCAAGCGCTTGAATCAGTGTTGTTATTTCAGCATTCTTGAAAATCTTGTCAAGCGCGGCCTTCTCCACATTCAAAATTTTTCCTTTGAGTGGCAGAACAGCTTGGAATTCTCTCGAACGTGCTTGTTTTGAGCTTCCCCCGGCAGAAATTCCCTCTACAATGAAAATTTCCGCTTTCGCCGGATCTCGTTCTTGGCAATCAGATAATTTGCCAGGCAAACTTCCAGAATCAAGAGCAGATTTCCGCCGCGTTAATTCTCTGGCTTTCTTCGCAGCTTCACGCGCTTTTGCAGCCGTAATGCATTTGCCTGCAATAACCTTGGCAAGGGAAGGATTCTCCTCAAAGAAACTCACGAGTTTTTCATAGACGACGCTATCAACAAGTCCTTTGATCTCAGAATTTCCAAGCTTGGTTTTTGTTTGACCCTCAAATTGTGGTTCAGGAACCTTTACAGAGATAATGGCAGTCAATCCTTCGCGAACATCTGATCCGCTTAAGGCAACATCACTCATGTTGTGCTTCTTTAGGTAATCATTAATAGCCCGCGTTAAGGCAGTAGCAAACCCGCTGTAATGGGTGCCGCCTTCAATGGTATTAATATTATTGACAAAAGAATGGATATTCTCCTGGTATCCTTCATTGTACTGCATCGCAATCTCGATCGCCAGAGAATCCTGAGCTTTATGAAAATACACTGGTTCGGGAAAGAGGGGGTTTTTGCTGCTGTTGAGATGTTTAACGAATGCAAGAATGCCTCCCTCGTATTGAAACGTCTGCTCTTTTGCTGTTCGCTGGTCTTTGAAGATAATCTTCAGGTTGCGATTAAGAAATGCAAGCTCGCGAAGACGATTATGAAGCAAATCAGCATCAAACTGCAAAGGTCCGAAAATCTCTTGGTCAGGAAGGAACGTCACAATGGTCCCTGAATGAGTGCTGTCTCCAATAGGGTCAACACCAGACACAGGAACTCCTCGCTCATAGCGCTGATGATACAACTTGCCATCGCGCATGACCTTCACTTCGAGCCACATTGATAGCGCGTTGACGGCGCTCACACCAACACCATGCAAGCCGCCAGAAATCTTGTAGGTCTTTTTGTCAAACTTTCCGCCTGCATGAAGAACAGTCATCACTAACTCAAGCGCAGATTTTCCCTCAGTAGGATGGACGTCAACAGGAATTCCCCGTCCATCATCTTCGACAGTCACAGAACCCTCGGCATTAATCTGGACAAGAATGTAGGTGCAATGGCCAGTTAATGCTTCGTCAATAGAATTGTCAACAACTTCCTCAACAAGGTGATGAAAACCGCGAAGACCTGTGTCTCCTATGTACATGCTCGGGCGTTTACGTACTGCCTCTAAGCCTTTCAATACCGTAATACTATCAGCCTTGTAACTAGGATCGGTCATGGAAACCCCCAGATGAACAACTGATTCATCTAGAATAGAATAATGAAAGGTCTCGGATTATAAAAAGATTTCCGACTGAGAAACGCATTTTATGGGCATTATACGCCTTATAAAAGCAAAATAACAGAAATGAGTTAGTTCGTTTATAAAGAAAAAGCGATAAATTTAAATAGTAATCATACCTTAATAAGACTATACTCATATCCCAATAAGAGAAAAAATGACAAAATCAAGCTTTCCCATCTCCTTTACTGTCCCGCCAGAACTCAAAGCGCTCTTAGAGGTCGTTCCAGAAACAGGATATTACGATTCCCTGTCAGAATTCATCAGAGATGCGATTAGGGGCTTCCTAAAGGCTGAAAAAGGCCTTAAAATAGCAATAGTGAAGCACCTTTATACGGCAAAGAAGATCTCCTTAGGAAAAGCAGCAGAATTACTGGGGGCAAGCATTAAAGAGGCAGAAACGTTGTTAAAACATATGGTTCTAAAGTAAATATTTATATACGCAGAAAGGTAAAAAAGAAGTGATGATAAAAGAGGGTGATCTTGCGGGGCTTCCGCACGACGGTATTCTAACTATTAATACAAAAACCGTAGAAAGTCATCTTCCTGCATACGACATTCTCCACAGTCTGCATACAGACGGGATGTGTCTGGTAGTTAACAGAACGTCCTATAATCTACGGAACATGATTGCCCATCGTGGCATCAACACTGACAAGCTCTTTTTTATCGATACCGTATCACGTGCTATCCAGTCTCCCTTTACAATACAAAACTGCGAGTATCTTGCTCATGCAAAAGATTTGACAAAACTTGCGGCAGCCATTGAGAATGTGAAAAGCAAACTACCAGCAGGAGATAAATTTCTCGTCATCGACAGTCTGCATGATCTTGTCTACCAGCACAAGGAAAAGACAATGCTAGAATTCATGGACTTCCTCAGCAAACGATTGCGATTGCTCCGTATCAAAACAATTATTATTGCAGACAAACGGCGCTTGGGAAAAAACATCAAAAAGAAACTTGAAGAAATATCAGACAAAATAACAACGATTTAATCAGCCATAAAGGCATCGAGCTTGTACTTCATCTCGCTCTCATCGTTGATCAGGCCGCGATTCTTCATGTATTCTCGTGCAAGAATCCAATAAAATAATCCCAGGCTCTTCTTTCCTTTGTTGTTAGAAGGGATCACAAGGTCAAGGTAGTTAGAAGTATTATTCGTATCGCAGAGGGCAATTACGGTAACACCGACGCTCATCGCATCGCGAACAGCATCCTTGTCAGGCCATGGATCAGCAACAAGAAGCACTTTTGTTTCAACAAAGTCTTCCAATGAAGGATTCGTCAGCATGCCTGGGCTATACCGTCCAGCAAAACAACGAATGCCCGTCATATCGCCAAATAAACGAAGAGCAGCCCATCCATTTTCTCGCTTGCCGACAATGAGGATCTCTTCAGGTTTGAATCGGGAAAGGAACTTGGTAACGAGAGCAATGCGCTTGTCAATAGCCTCAATATTCAGCACCGAAAGCCCATCAGGCCTAATTTTATAGATAAAAGGCTCCATGTATTTTGTTTTATATTTGGTACCGATATGGAGTCCTGACTTTAAGTAGACATCCAAATCAACAAGAAGTTGCTGCTGACTAGCCATAGGCTCCTAGCGAGAATGATGATTTATAAAGGTTGCGAGATTACTCTCTGTCGTATTAAAGGGTCATTTTAATATTACCTCCTTTTTTGTCGTATTCGGG
>CAYJLN010000014.1:0-18347 GCA_964371275.1 Candidatus Woesearchaeota archaeon | reverse complement strand
AGATCTTGTGAGTCAAGGATGGTTTGGACAAAAAGAAGAATGGCAAGCCAAACGTCTCGCTCAGACAGTCATCAAAGCAGAACTAGAAAAAGAAGATGCTTCCGATGAAACAGCAATCGAACGCGCCATCAGAAACGCCGTTACCTTCGATGAATATCTTCATTTCTTTGCAGACCAAATGTTTCTGCCAAATAGGAATCCCTCGCCAATTCTAGCTAGATATTATCAAAGGCATCATTTTCTCACCGCTAGTAATTTTGATCGATTACGTTCTGGTCAGCCAATTGACGTTTCACCAAGAGGGTCATTGTATGCAAAGCTTACAAATCTTGGCGAACTTGCAGCAACTCATTTCTTGTATCAGCACACTCATACAGGCATAGCAGACCAACTCTTTGGTCGTGCGCGCGTTAAATGACCTGGTCAGGGTATACTTTTAATGACCAGATCGCCAGTAGCAACCTTATATTTTTGACTAAATCCTTTATTCACTTCAAGAACATACTGCGCCTTTTCTTTTGAAGTATACGCTGAGCATTCAAGTGTAGTGCAAGGTACCGCTTCTTGGATATCAATGATGCGCCAATCAGTCGAAATGAAAATCATCTCTAAAGGGATCCGTGTATTTTTCATCCAGAATGTTCGATAGACCTCATCATCAAAAAGAAAAAGCATCCCGCACGTTTCGCAAAGATCCTCACGAAACATCAAACCCCGTGTTTGTTCAGCAGGCTCATCGGCAATCTCAACAGAAACGCGAATATCTCCGAGGGTCACAGAAGGCGGTGTTGCGCATCCAACAAGAAAAAGAAGAAGAAAAAACCAAATCATCCGA
This sequence comes from Candidatus Woesearchaeota archaeon, assembly GCA_964371275.1. Classification (GTDB taxonomy): domain Archaea; phylum Nanobdellota; class Nanobdellia; order SCGC-AAA011-G17; family UBA489; genus CAYJLN01. The sequence continues at coordinate 17,512 of CAYJLN010000014.1, read as the reverse complement.
AATACGTTGGCGATTTCTTGTCTTTTGCTGCGGAAGCTTCCTGTGTCTTTGTCATGACATCGCGAATCTTTGCCTCAAATTTTTGAGCCTTCTCAAGTAATGGCTGATAGTTGACCTTTAACCCAAGATACTTATCGAGCGCTTCAATGATCTTTGCCGCTGCGCGAGAGTCTGGTAAAGCACTATGGGTCTCTGCAAAAATGCAGGTTACAGGGACTTCTTGGGAAAGCAGTAATGCGCCAGTCACGCCAACAATAATGCCCTCTTGGAGCATATCAAGCCCAATTTTTTTCACTTTAGCGTTCTTGTCAAAATTAGTCATGTAAAACACGCGAGATTCTTTCAATTCAAACTGGCTCCCTACACCCTCGAGACTGATGATCTCTTTCGCCTTCAAGTCTTTAGCAAGTCTAATAATAACATCACTTAAATCCCATTCAAGATTATTCGTCGCGCTGAGCGCATGTAGAATAATCAAATTATATCTTTTGTCGTAATAAATACCGACAGGTTCAATAGGCTTTCCTTGGTGAATCGCAATAAGTGGCGGAATTTCTTCAAGGCGAACGCGGCCAATAAGCTGCGCATGGAGATGCTCGATGAGAAATTCAGTAGTAATAGTGCCAATCAAACCAAAACCAGGGAATCCCTCGATGATTGTAGGATTTTTAGGCCTCTTTTCAAGAATGACTTTCATGAGGATAAAAATACGACCGTCTCTTTATTAACTTTTCTTTTGAAGAGGGTCAGAAGCTTTTTAAATGAACGGGACGTGCATGTCGTGACGGGTCCTTAGCTCAGGCTGGTAGAGCACCTGAACAAGAACAAAGCAGGAGAGAATAAGAACCTGGGTTCTTATGGTGAGGCTCTTAAGCAACGGCGATACCAGGGGGTCGTGGGTTCAAATCCCACAGGATCCGTATTTATGATTACATCACTCGACGATTGGATTGCTCAACTTCGTGCTACTGAAAAAACAATTCTCGTCGAAGGAAGGAAAGACAGAAAGGCCTTAGAACTTTTAGGTATCACTAATGTTTTGACCGTTGTTGGGACGCCAATGTATAAACTCGTCGAAAGCATTGCTGGAAATCCAGTCATTATCCTTACTGACCTCGATCCCGCGGGAAGAAAACACTACGCACGATTGAAACACGAACTGCAGAAGCATGGAGCAAAAATCGATAACCAGTTTCGCGAATTCTTGCTCAGAGAAACAAATCTTACCGTGATAGAAGGGCTAACAACTTATTCTCGAAGAACGTCGTAAAAGGCGTCAAAGATCGGCGTGTCTGTGACAAAAGAATAAAAACGCGCGCCCACGCTTTCAGCAAGCCATTTGATACGGGATGTGTGTTCCCGTAGTTTCTCCTCATAGTCTTTTTTTGAAGAAACAGTCAATAATGTTTGTAGTTGCGTATTCGTTTCAACGTCACGTAATCTAAACGCACCTTTTAATTGCAGATCTTTTTCATGGGGATCAAGCACCTGGATAAAGATCGTTTTGCTGTCTTTAAACTGGGAAAGAACACGCTCGATCTCGTCAGGATCGTAGAGAAAGTCGCTGATAATCACCACAAGAGCCTTATGAGTAATAAGATGTGCATAATGAAGCAAGGCACCTTCAAATTTGCTCTCGCCTGCAGGTTTCTTTTGTTTCAGGTAGTCAAGAATGAACGTCAGTTGCTTCTTTCCTTTCTTCGGGTCAAACCGTTCAAGTGACTCTGCAAACGTGCTCAGGACAAACCGCTCGTTATGACGCAACGCCATGTAGGCAAACCCGATGCCGAGCATCGACGCATAGTCAAATTTTGTCATTGTTCTGCTTCCATACCCCATGGACGCGCTCGCATCAAGAACAACATGCACAATAAGATTGCGCTCTTCTTCAAATCGCTTGACATGGAGCTTATCAGTCCGCGCAAAGATCTTCCAGTCAATATCGCGATGGTCGTCTCCCTGAGCATAAATGCGGTGATCCTTGAACAACAGTCCGTGCCCCGTATACGTGCTTGGTCGTTCTCCACCGTAATTCGAATTCACGCGCTTGTCGACAATAAGGCTCAGTCGTTTAAGGTGTTGTAAGAAGTCAGTTTCGATCATCTTATTTCATCAGATAACTAATGACATCATCCTCTTTGAAATTGTTGCGTTCTGCTTCGAAATTAAGGATAATACGATGTCGCAGCACAGGATATACCATCTCTTTGACATCTTGTTTAGTCACATAATCGCGTCCGGCAAGAAGCGCCTTTGCCTTGCACGCCATAATCAGTCCAATGCTTGCTCGCGGCGACGCGCCAAATTCAATAAGCTCTGTGTGTTTTCTCGTTTTGGTGATTAAATCGACAACCATGCGTTTGATATCATTTGCCACAGGAACTTTGCGTACAAGATCTTGCAGCTCAAAAATAGTCTCTTTTTTGATGAGTGGCTGCAGCTGCGCTTGCTCAGAAGCTTCAGTATAGCGCTCGATGATCTCGAGTTCTTGCTCTGGCGTCGGGTAGTCTGTTTTTATTTTAAACAAGAAGCGATCGCTTTGTGCTTCAGGCAAGATATAAGTCCCTTCTTGTTCGATAGGGTTTTGTGTTGCAAGAACAAAGAACGGTTTGTCCAAGGTAAAGGTCGTGTTCCCTACCGTCACTTGTTTTTCCTGCATGGCTTCAAGAACAGCAGACTGGGTTTTAGGCGTTGCACGATTCACCTCGTCAAAGAGCACGACATTGGCGAAAATTGGTCCACGTTGGAAAACAAACCGTCGTCCGCGTTCACTTTCTTCAAGAACATGCGTTCCCGTAATATCTGAAGGCATGAGATCTGTTGTTCCTTGCATGCGGGAAAATTTAAGGTCCATCAATGAAGAAAGAGTTTTGAAAGAGAGTGTCTTGGCAAGTCCTGGGTATCCTTCAAGAAGCGCATTGGCATTGCAAAGCAGGGCAAGAACAATCTGCTCAATAACTTCATCCTGCCCGACAACAACGCGCCCAACATGAGTAAAGATGTCCTGGAATGTTTTTTTGACGTCAGACTGCTTCATTGTTCATCCTCTTCTTGTAGCTGGTCAAAATACCGTTTGACAATCTCCTGGTCTTCTTTTTTAATGCGTTCTTCAAAAGAAGAGTCCGGGCTTGCCCGTCCAAAAGGAGTCTGTTCGTTTTCGATGACATCTCTGCTCTCAGGATTTTGCAGTCCAGTTGCAGGGTCAAACGCTCCGCCTTGATGCTGGAATTCGAGCGAAAGCTCATCGTTGCCGAGTTCATAAATGCTTTTTTCGCCGTAAATATCTTCGTCTCGTGCATGTGAGTCAATTTTTCCCAATTCTTCGGCAGAGGTCTCTTTTGGTTCAGAAGACGATCCGCCGATGGCAAAGCCAGTAGTTGGCAAGAGCTGTTCAAGCGTAACGGGAAACTGAAACATAAGGGTGAGAAGTGCACCTAAGCTTGCAATGCCAAGAATTTTGTAAAGCGTTTGCTTTGCCCTAAAAAAAGAAAGCTCACGAACGCGTTGCATCTTTTCAAGGACTGATGCATGTAAACGTCTAATAATTTCATTATCCCGGTGCAGGTTGTCAGCGACTGTCCGTAACTGCCACTCAAGCTCGGGAATTTTCTCTTCGACGTCACGATATCTGATGCTTCGTGCACTTGTGCCGAGGCGAAAGATAAAATAAACTCCTGCAGGGATCGCAGCATAAACCCATGGCTGCTGTAGCGTCGTAAGAACAAGAGCAACAACAAGAAAAAATAAAGACGCAGTCAATGCATGATCAAAGGCTTTCGCTAGAAAAAGCATTCGTTTGAGAGTCCGTAAGGCGCTTTTGATGTTCATTCGTCAATGCAATCTTCCTTATCAGTAATGTCATTGTCATCAATGCAACGGGTAAGATTCTCAATACGTTCATCTCTGTGTCGAAGATCTGCAGTCAGATTATAAATTTGGCTGTCTTTCGTTGAAAGGTCGTTCTCCAACTGCGCAATTTTTTTATCTAGTGCAGAAATAGTATCTTCAAGTAAGCGATGCTGGGTGCTGAGATTTTGCTCTTTCATCTGGCGGACGCGCAATTGTGACTCGCGTTCATCAAGGGCTTCAGAGACATCCGCAAGATCAGTTTTCATCGTATCAAGCTCGCCAAGAACTTTTTGCTGTTCATCCTTAAGATCCGCAGCCTTACCGCGATAATAGATGGCTAATCCAATCAGGAACAGAAACCCAAGAATGACAAGCAGCGACTTTCCAGCTGCCGATGTATGATTAGTCGTTTTCTCAACAGCAATTTTTGAAGATGAGGACTTTTCAGCCCGTCGTGCAAGAGGATTTGATTTTAACTGTTCCAGTTCCTGGTTGACTTTCTCAAGTTCTTTGATCCGTCGTCGCTCCATCCATCGCTGAAAGGCCATAGTTACTATTTGTGAATAAGAACCTATTTAAACATTTCTCTGCAGAGCGAGTTTTCGCACAAAAAGATCGATTAAAAAGAGGATAAGCGCTGCAAGAATGAAAGGCCAGCGGAAATATTCTTTTTCCGTAACAGGCCGTTTTGACTGTGCGGAAAAGACCTCAATCATGCGGTTAATTTCTTCTTGGGCAAAGAACTGGCCTCCAGTGAGCGTAACTACCCGATCAAGTTCAGGGCTAAGCCCAAGTTTAAGGTGTTCTTCAAGAGAATTCACTGCATAGGTCGCACCAAAAAGAGTCTGGACCCCAGGAGATGCAGGAGTAAACGATCCGCTATAGAACCCCTCATCACTTTTGTAGAATGTGATCTCTTCGCTTACAGGTTGTTTGTCGCCGCGATAAAGCACTTCAGTCGCTTCGCCGAGAAGAGTGTCGGGAATAGAAATAAACTGTTCTTTTTTTCGTTCAGGATCGCCAATGGCCCAGTTCACTGCACGAACAATGAAAAGACTGTTGTCATCAACAAACAACTGATTGGCAAATAATGAACCGTCATCGCTTGCAAAGCTAGCAATCCGTCCCAGACCATAACGCCCGACAACAAGTAACGGATCTCCGGCGTCTGTCGTCGCCAGAAGTTTCGCTGTCGATTTAGGAATGAAGCTATTGAACCCTGAAAGAGATGCGGAAAGCTCAAGATCTTGGGTGATAAAATGATGTGTATCCGTTAGCACGATAGTGTATCCTGTTCGAGTCCCCTCTTTGCCATCGCCAAAGAGAACATCGACGCGTTCTGGTGCTTGTTCTGCATGGGTAAAGGTTCCTCCGCCAGCGAGTGCGATGCTGCGAATTGCTTCAACACCATACTTCTCCGTTGATTCCTGTTCACAGCTACCGTCATCGTTGTACTCAACGCAGCTATCGCCTAGTCCGATCCCATAAAAAATAATACCTTGAGCGCTCGCTTTCGCAACAATATCTCGGGCACTAGAAATGCCTCCAGATTTACCATCAGAAATGAAAAGAACATTGCCGCCGCCAACCTGTTGAAGGAGCACAATAGACTCATTGATCCCGATAGGAACGTACGAATCTCCAAATTGTTCCAAACTTGCAACTTTTGAAAGCACGTCTTCCTTTTTGTCAAGAAGAGGTGAGATCTCTGATACAATATAGGCCTGATTATTGAAGGCGAGCACACCGACATTGTAGGTTCCTTTGATGTTTTTGATAAGTTCAAGAGCAACTGCCTTCCCAATGTCTGCGATGCTGCCATAACCGTATTCTGCGGAAGTACTACCAGAAATATCAATAGCAATCACAATATTTGCATTTTCTTTTTTCTTTGAGCTTCCCACAGAAACAGGCAGCATCTTTTCAAACCGAGAATCTTTATATTCACCAAACTCATAAGAGCTTTCGCCGCCAAGCACAACAACGCCATTTCCTTCCGTGGCGAAGTCTTCTAACAAAGGCGCTACGCGGTCAACACTTGCTGCAGGAATATCGTTAATAATAATAGCATAATACTCGCTGAGATCGGTCGGCAAAATTGGTCCTGCGTCAACATGATAAATATCTGCAAAAAAGGAAGCTAACTGGCTAGGCTGTTCTTCATAAATAAAAATAGGGGGTTTATCCACAACCTTTACCGTCTTATAGAAAATATTATTATCTTTAAAATAATCTTGTTCATCGAGTTCAGCGCGAATAGAATGATATCCCTCATCAAATTGTCGCTTGAATGAGATCTCGCCGTCAGTAGTTTTTTCAAGAAGAAGATCGTCATCGACAAAAAAACGAACAGTATGCTGACGTGTCATGGTGCCAGTCACACGAACAGTAAACTCGCTTTCGATATTCGGCGTCACTTTCGATGGGCCAAATATTTCAACATAGGCGTCATGCTGCACTGGTTCTAACCGAAGGACATTAATGGTTGTTTGTTGCTGTGCTGCAATGAGCGCTGCTTCGTCAAGAGGTTTTCCTTGGTTGCTCCACCCGTCGCTTACCAGAAGAATGCTTTCACCAGATCGCATATGGTTAAGAAGATGATCTCCAAGAGGGGAATAGTCTGCATTACCGGCGAAAACAACATCGACATCAAGACGCTCATCGAGCTGGTCCCGCACATGCATGACGGCATTGCGGTCAAAAAGGTCAAACGAACTCGAGTTGTCAATAATAAGTTTAACATACGGTCTGCCACTAAAAAGAGCGTCTAGATTCGCCGAAGGCGAGGCAAGAGCGATAAGCAACACACTAAACAATAAGAGTTTAACGATCAGAAGAAAACTTCTTTTTGTGCGAGAAAGATCTCGGTAAAGTCCTCGTCGAAGGAAAAACAAACAGTAAACGAGCAAAGGAATTATGAAAAGGAGAGTCCATGGGCGATCAAAAGATATGACAGTAAAATCCATCAGAAATCACCCCATACGGCGCTGACAAAAATCTCAAGAACGAGAATCAAAAGTGCACAGACTAAAAGGACAGTAAGAAGAGAATATGGTGTTTGTTTATTTTTTAGAAGATCTTCTGAGAGCCTAGTATCCAAGACCGTACGCTCTGCATTAAGATCAGACTCTTTTTCGCTGAGAAGATTTGCTGCAATTTTTTTTCCGTCAATAGAATACAAGCCGACATCGGCAAGAACAAGGGCTTTGGTATGAATCGTTTCTGTTGGCGTATCTACTGTTCGCTCCTTATCAAAGGTAAGGGCGGCCCCAGATTCAAACTGCACGCCATGAAAAGCAGTGCCTTCAGCAATAAATCTCGTAAAGCCTGCCCAAAATAAAGGATAAGAAGGACTGAGATGAAAATCACTTGAACCCTCCATAAGCCCGTAATAGAGAACATACCCCGATCCAAGACGTCGGAGATGAATAACACTTGAATTGCCTGCAGTAACGAGCGGAGTGCCTTGCTCAGTCTGTGTAGCAAAATAATTTTCGACTCTGCCGAATTCGATCTCCTCTGTAAATGATACCGGTTCCCGAATCACGACTGTTGAAGCACCTTGCTTCGTCTCGAGATCAAGTCCAAGAAGAGGTTCAACATCAAAAAGGGGTAACTCTTGTTGCGCAGTCACAATGAGACTGGCTCCATTCTGAACGCGGGTGTGCAGTTCGGAAAGAAGTTTCGAGTGGATACGATTGGTGTCAATTGCAGAAAGGACATATAGATCATAGTCCTTAATCGGAAGAGAGGAAGATGCAGAGATGTCAAGACGCACTCGTGGGGATGAAGTAAGCGCTGCACGAATGAATGGCGAGTTGCTATCAGTAATCAACAACGTTGAAATAAGATCAGCAGCCGGATTTGAAAGATAAGCAACGTTATCAGGTTCGAAATCGTCGTCATAGAGAAGCTTTATTTCCGTAGTCTCCTGTGGCGTGGTAAAAGAAACGACACCAGTTTCATCAGACGCAAGAGGGAGTTGTTTCTTCAACGTACCGATAGAAAGATCAACAGTGCGGGAGGTTTTGCCAAAATTCTTGACAAAAACTTCGCTCGAAGAAGCGTCTGTTTCAAGATGAATAATGCCGATATTCTCCAAAACGCGATCACTCCGCACGTCAATAAATTCAACTGAAATGCCCTTTGCCTGAAGGGCCTGCGTAGCAACATCAAGAGTGCTTCCTTCAGTAGCTAAGAAATCACTAATGACGGTGATTGAAGGATGCTCACCTTTTGCATAATCGCCTGCAAGAAGGAGAGCGTCTCCAATGTTTGATCGTGTGTCAGTCGGTCGCAACGTAGCAAGAAACGTCTCAACAACGGTTCTTTTCTCGTCAATAAAGACGACGCGAGGGGTATTTGATACCAAAAGAAGGGTCGTTGTTTTGCCTGTTGACTCTTGGGCGTGGCGAATTGCCTCCTGAAAAGGGCGTGCTCCATCTGCCTGCATGCTTGCACTCGCATCTAAAACAATCACTGCATGATCGCGAAAAGAGGCGTCCTTCAGAAAGAGCAAGGGGCTGGTAAGAAGAAGGCAAAGCACCAGGAGAATAACGAGATGTAACCAAAAAATCCAAGTTATAGAAAACCTCTTCAAAAACGACGATTTATCTGACGCGCGTCGGTCTTTGGCAAAAAACAGAAGCGACGGTACCTCAATTTCTTTAGGACGAGGACGAACGAGATAAATCAAAATGAACGGGATGAGGCTAAAAAAGGCAAACCATCCCAAAAAAGATTCAAACCCGAAAATAGGCATAATGTTGTTCAAGGGCTGTGTTTTAAATAACTTTTGTGCAAGGTAAGAGGGATAATAGAAATATTTATATACTGGAGTTTCTTGTACAAGTCAACAATAACGAGGTGTTCATATGGCTGTTGATGAAAATTCAAACAGAGGTTTTATCATAGTCGTTGTAGCAATTCTTGCTCTTGCGGTCTTTGCAAGCAACTTACAAGGGTCAAATACAGGATACGCTACGCTTGATGCTTTAAAAAACTGCTATAAAAACGCCGCTAGCGAGGCAAACAAGTGTATAAGCGCAGCGCGTGCTAGTCGCTATGACGATTTAACGACAGATGATTGCAGTGATGATGCGAAAGAAGCGCAAAATATTTGTGATAATCTCTATGGTCGTTCTACTCCAACAAGGACCAGAAATACCGCTTTGAATATCCCGCGTCAACAACAATATCCATATTAAAGTAGAATAAGCACGCTTCTTTTTCTTTTCTCATTTTCTTATTCGTTTGTCAATGAAGTGAAAACACTAAGAATTAAAAAAGTTAAAGAATTTCTCGGATTCGTTCAATATGCTCAGCAACGCGTAGTCCGCTTTCTGTCAGTTTAATGGTCTTTATACGACCGCTCTTCTCAAAATTAACGAGACGAGCATCTTGCATCTTTTGAAGGATCTTAACGGCATGTGAGTATGTACAGTCAACTTCTTTAGCAAGAACAGATCCATAGCGATTACGATTGCCACTCCGTAATGCAATCAACATCATTGCCGGTTTTTTTCTGAAAAAGACTTCAAAAATTTCCTTTTCAATTTTTTTCAACGAAATCCCCCCTGATAAATAAAAATGTGTCAGGTACAAATCTATCCAGACACATGTGCTATTTAAACCTTTGCTTTTCAAATATATTTCTTAACATATATGCTGGTTTTTGTCAACTTTTTAAAGGTTTTCTTTTGCAAAAACAAATACAAAAGTCATCATGAAAATCTTTATATAAACACAATCCACCGTACATCCATGCTTGATCTGAAGTTCGTTATTGAAAACCCAAAAGTCGTGAAAGACGATCTTGTTAAAAGAAACAAAGCAGACCGTGTCTGGCTCGTGGATGAGCTCACGCAAGACTACGAATTCTGGAGGAAGCTCAAGTTCGACATTGATACGTTGCGCCATGAACGGAACAAAGTCTCAGAAGAGATCAATAAGCGAAAGAAAGAAAAAAAAGACGTGGCAGACCTTCTAAAGCGCGCGCAGGAGATCCCCAATAAGATAAAAGATAATGAGGAAAAGAGTGCCCTTCTCGATAGCAAGACAAAGGAAAAACTGGCTCAGGTACCCAATATTCTTCACGTGTCGGTCCCTAAAGGAAAAGATGCAACAGAAAATGTCGAGCTAAAAAAATGGGGGAAAATCCAGAAAATAACACATGCTATCAAAAATCATGTCGAACTCACTGAAGAACTTGGTATTGCTGATTTTGAAACAGGCAGGCTTGTCGCAGGACGCGGGTTTAATTATCTTAAAGGCGCTTTGGCGCGACTTGATCTTGCACTTCAGCGGTATGGCGTAGACTTTCTTATTGCGCGTGGATTTACTCCTATTATCCCGCCAATTCTTCTCAACAAAGAATCTATTGGGTCTGTCGTTAACTTTACTGATTTTGCCGATGTCATTTACAAAATCGAGAATGAGGACTTGTATATGATCGCGACAGCGGAATATCCACTGGTGACCATGTCAAGGAATAAACTATTCAACAAAGAAGATCTCCCTCTTAAAGTCTGCGCAGTAACACCGTGCTTCCGAAAAGAGATTGGCGCACATGGCGTCGATACCAAAGGATTATTCAGAATGCACCAGTTCAACAAGGTAGAGCAGGTCGTCTACACAACACAGGATAAATCATACAAACTTCTTGACGAAATCCAGAAAATAACGGAGCAATTTTTCCAGTCACTCGAAATACCTTATCGCGTCATTGAGATCTGCTCAGGAGACATTGGCCAAAAACAGGCAAAACAGTATGACATCGAGGCATGGTTCCCAAGACAGAAAGAATACCGAGAAGTAACTTCAGCAAGTAATTGCACTGATTATCAAGCGCGAAGCCTCAATATCCGCTATACAGAAAAATCAGAAAAGAAGTACGTGCATATCCTGAATAACACGATGGTCGCCACTTCTCGTGCGATGGTTGCTATTCTCGAGAATTTCCAGCAAAAAGACGGATCAGTGAAAATTCCTAAAGTTCTTCAACAATACACAGGCTTCAAAGACATCACAAAAAATTAGCCACCGTAGATCAATTTCGTGACAATATCGTTGTAATCTAGATAGATAACGGAAAATATTACAGTCATTAAAAAAAGAACAACAAGAATGATCAATACTGTAAGATATTTATTTGTTCGTCGCAATTCTCGGTTTGTGCGTTCGAGATTTTCTTGGCTAAATCCATAGAGAACATTGCCTTTATCATCTGTATACGTCATCTCATCATCACTTCAAAGTCATTACACCGTAAAACTTATATATAAAGATTTATATATTCAAGAAGATAATTCACGTATATAGGGAAAGGAAGCTGTTTATGGCACATTCTCACCGATTAAAGATTCTGGCAGCAGGAGACTTTCATGCAGATAGGCGACTCGCGGAACGATTAGCGAATCAGGCAGAGCAAGAACAAGTCGATCTCGTTATTTTGAACGGCGATATCGTCGAAGAAGACCGTATAGAAGGGATCATAGGCCCGTTCGTCAAAAAAAACAAACGGGTTCTCTTTGTTCATGGTAATCACGAAAGCCTCGCCACCGCCACCTTCCTTACAGAACAGTATGGAATCACTCATCTGCATGGCATTGGGGTGAACTACAAAGAGGTTGGTATCTTCGGATGCGGTGGAGCGCAGATAGGGCTGTCGCAATTGTCTGAAGAGGAAATATTCACAATGTTACAAAAAGGATTCAAAATGGTCAACAAGACGCAAAAAAAGATTATGGTAACTCATGTGCATCCAGCTGATTCGCAGATGGAAAAATTCTCCGTCTACGTCTCAGGAAGCGAGGGTGTGCGAAAAGCCATTGACAAACTAAAACCAGATATCGTTATTTGCGGGCATGTTCATGAAGCAGAAGGCATTGAAGAAAAAATAGGGAACACGAGCGTATTCAATGTAGGGAAAAAAGGAAGAATCATCGAGATATAATCTTCTTATAGCTTAGACACCATGGTAAAAAAAGTAGCGACCTATGAGCTTCTGATCGCGGAAAAACCAACAAGCGCAAAGAAAATTGCAGAAGCGCTTGCTGACGGAAAAGTTGAATCCCATAAAAATAAATCAGTTTTCTATTATGAACTCGAGCACAATGGTAAGAAAGTTATTATCGCGTCTGCCGTAGGCCATTTGTACGGGCTAAAAGAAGCAAAAAAGAATGGATGGACCTATCCGACATTTTCGTATGAATGGTCACCGCTCTACGAACTCGAAAAAAAAGCAGCGCATACAAAAGATTTTATTGACACACTGGAAAAACTGGCAAAGAAAGCCACGGCATTCACGATTTGTACTGATTATGATGATGAAGGAACTGTTCTCGGATTAAACGCCCTTCGTTATGCCTGCAAGAAAGAGGATGCCCAGCGTATGAAATTCTCGACGCTGACCAAGGAAGACCTCATCACGTCGTACGAATCAAAAATGAAGACTCTGGACTGGGGGCAGGCAAAAGCGGGGATAACGAGGCATGCATTAGACTGGGAGTGGGGGATCAACAACAGCCGCGCATTAACGCTCGCATTAAAATCTGCAGGAATGTTCAAAATTTTATCAACTGGCCGGGTTCAAGGGCCTGCACTGAAATTAATTGTTGCAAAAGAAAAAGAAATTTCTAAATTTAAGCCAGTCCCTTTTTGGCAGGTATTTCTCATAGGAAAAATAGGGGGGCAGTCAATTACTGCATTGCACAAGGAAGAAAAGTTTTGGGAAAAAGAAAAAGCAACAACGATCGTGAAGAAAACAGAAAAGAAGAAAGCGATCGTTGCATCCATCGAACGAAAAGAGATTGCACAAGCGCCTCCAGCGCCATTTGATCTTACTTCATTACAAACTGAAGCATATCGCTGCTTTGGTATACCCCCAAAGGAAGCGCAGGCCATTGCTCAAAATCTGTACATAAACGGATACATCTCATATCCACGAACAAGCTCGAATAAATTACCGCCTGCGCTGAATTACCGGAAAATTCTAACAAGCCTCTCCAAACAGGAACCGTATCATACACTTTGTGAAGAACTCCTAAAAAACAAAAATCTAACGCCAAACGAGGGAAAAAAGAGCGATCCCGCACATCCTGCATGTCATCCCACAGGCGAAAAACCAAAAAAAATGACGGAAAGGGACGCAAAAGTCTATGATTTAATTGTAAAGCGAACGCTCGCAACCTTTGCAGAGGAAGCAATACGTCAAACAGTCACCGCTGAATTCGATGTAAACAGCGAACCTTTCCTTGCGAAAGGAACGACGACGAAAAAGCCTGGTTGGCATAGGTTCTATGCGCCGTACGGCGATTTGAAGGAAGAAGAATTGCCAAAAATGGAGAAAGGCGAAGAGCTCAAAAACCCGTCCATTGACCTCAAAGAAGACACGACGAAACCTCCAAAACGGTATACTCCTGCGTCTATTATCAAAGCGCTTGAAAAGAAAAATCTTGGAACAAAATCAACGCGTGCGCAGATTGTTGATACATTATACCAAAGAAATTACGTGATGGAGAAATCAATCGAGGCGACAAAGCTTGGAGTATCTATCATCGACACCCTAGAAAAATACTGCCCAGAAATTATTGATGAGCAACTTACCCGTCACTTTGAGGAAGAGCTCGAGCATATCAAAGAAGGACAAAAAGACGAATCAGAAGTTCTCAAGGAATCGGAAAAAGAGCTCACCAAAATTCTTGCAACCTTCAAGAAAAACCAAGAAAAAATTGGAGAAGGCCTTTTGAAGGCTACCGCAGAAACACAGCGGGAAATAAACACAGTAGGCGACTGTCAGGCATGCAACAAAGGAAAGCTTATGCTTCGCCGAGGCAAATTCGGCCTTTTCTGCGCCTGTGACCAATATCCGAACTGCAAAACAACGTTTTCTGTTCCCGCAAAAGCGCTGATCAAGCCAACAGGAGAAAAATGCAAGGAATGCGCATATCCAACCGTTCTCGTGATTCGGCAAGGGAAGAGACCATGGAATTATTGTATTAATAAAAACTGCAAACTGAAAGTAGAATGGCGAAAGCAGCAGGAAGAGAAGAAGAAGGCTATGGGTGAACTTCAAACCCCTGAGAAACAATCGTAAACTCTTTTTTCATTTGTTCAGGTTTATGAAGAATAATTGTTCGTGGATTTTTCTTCAGTTCAATAAGGCGATGACACCATCGTTCAATCTTGGAAAAACCAACCATCTTAGTGGCCATGCGAGTGAGATCTTCATACACCTGGTTTGTAACAATGACAGGAACATGCTTCGAAAGCTCATGAAGAAGTCTGATCTGTTTAGCAAGAAGATCATTCGCTAGCTCGACATTTTTCTTGATCTCTTGGCGGTAGAACACACCAATGGTATCGACAACAATAAGGCCAACAGTATGGACAAAGGAAAGAAGCGAGTTAATTCGCTCGTGCTGCTCCTGAAAATCACGCGGTCGAGAAAGAAGGAGTAAGTCAAGCGCCCCAGTATCAGTTCCAAGCAATTGACGGTAACGTTCAAGAGAAAAGTTGCGTTCGCTATCGATGTAGATTGTTGCTTTGTGTTGTGTCGCCATAAAAGAAGCAGCAAGCATGGCTAACGTTGTTTTTCCCGATCCCGCAGGACCGTAAACGACGGTCAGTTCTCTGCGCAAAGGATCAAACAGAAAAGGGGGGAGAACAGAGTCTGCCATAGAGCAAAAAAAGACATCCTTCTTTAAAAGAATATCTTACATCGTTTTTGTGCAAAGCCTGCCAAACCGAAAAATTTATATAGAAGATGTATACACATAGAGGTATACACGTAAGGTGCTAACTATGGAAGATATATTTGAAACAACGATGCTCTGTACGGCATGCAGTAAGCCAACGATAAAGAAAGTAGAAGAAAAAGAAGGCTTCATGGTACGCACATGGTTTTGCGAGCACTGCAAAAAGGAATGGTATCACCCCACAGATCTTGAGGAGTATAAAAGGTTCAAGGAGCTTAAACATAAAACCTATCATGTTAAACTGCGTCTGGTTGGAAATTCATACACAGTCTCCATTCCACGAGAGATTATTGATTTCCAAGAAGAAATGCGAAAAGAAATGGATAGAATGCTTAATTTAACGTTAGACGAACCAGAACGGTTAAGTCTCTATTTTTCGAAAAGAATAAGAAGGCTCATGAAGTGACGGAGAAACAATGGAAACTGACAAAAAACATGTAGCATTAAGGGTACAGGAAGCACTCCAAGAAGAAGCCTATAAAGGCATCGTTCGTATTGACAGCCAGACGATGAAATCCATCGATGTTCGTCCTGGCGAAATTGTCGAAATCGAAGGCGGCAGAAAAACAGTCGGTATCGTTGATCGTGCCTATCCGTCAGATATTGGCCAGCAAATTATTCGCATGGATGGCATTATCAGAAGAAATGCAAAAACTGGAATTGGAGAAAATGTCAAAATAAAGAAAGCAGACGTCAAAGAAGCCACCGCAATTACTATTGCGCCCGCTCAGCAAGGCGTCATGATCCAGGCAAATCCAGAAATCTTCAAACAAGGCCTTCTTGGCAGGGCAGTTATCAAAGGAGACATTATCTCGCTTGGTGGTGCACGTAGACGACGGCGAACCATGAGCGGATCGCCCTTTGAAGATATATTCAATGTATTTGAAGAAGATTTCATGGGCAACTTTGGATTTGGTAGTCTGAAATTTATTGTTGCCGACACCACGCCAAAGCAGCCAACGATTATTACTGAAAACACAGAGGTTCATGTCTCCAACAAAGTCGTTGAAGTGACGGAAGAGAAGATTCCTGAAGTCAACTACGAAGATATTGGTGGTCTTGATGAAGAAATGAAAAAGATTCGGGAAATGGTCGAATTACCCCTAAAAAACCCCGAAATCTTCGAACGATTAGGAATTGAACCTCCAAAAGGAGTTCTGTTGTATGGCCCACCAGGAACGGGAAAAACGCTCCTAGCGAAAGCAGTGGCAAACGAAACAAACGCAAATTTTGTTCTGGTCAATGGGCCCGAGCTTACGTCAAAATTCTATGGAGAAACAGAGAAACGCATTCGAGACCTCTTTGAAGAAGCGCAAAAGAATGCTCCCTCAATTATCTTCATCGACGAAATAGATGCCATTGCGCCAAAACGCGAAGAAGCATATGGTGAAGTAGAGCGACGAATGGTTTCCCAATTATTGACCGTCATGGACGGATTAAAATCACGAGGAAAAGTCATCGTTATCGCAGCAAGCAATCGGCCAAATGCAATTGATCCTGCTCTGAGACGACCAGGGCGATTTGATCGTGAAATAGTGATCGGCGTCCCAAACAAGAAAGGCAGATTGAACATTCTCAAGATTCATACCAGAAACATGCCGTTGACAAAAGATGTTAACTTAGAGAATATTGCAGAGATTACGTATGGTTTTGTCGGTGCAGATCTTGAAGCCTTGTGCAAGGAAGCAGCAATGAACGTCTTGCGAAGCGTTATTCCCGATTTAAATTTAAAGAAAAACGAGCCAATCCCATCAGAAATCTTGAACAAATTGAAAGTCACCAGTGAAGACTTTAAGGTAGCATTAAAGACGGTTCGACCCTCTGCGCTGAGAGAAGTGCTGGTTGAAGCGCCAAATCTCAAATGGACAGATGCTGGCGGTCTTGATGAGCTAAAAACACAATTAAAAGAATCGGTTGAACTACCGCTCAAGAATCCAGCAGCATTTGAACGATTAGGGATCAAACCACCGAAAGGAATCTTGATTTATGGTCCTCCAGGAACAGGAAAAACACTCTTGGCGAAGATTGTTGCAAACGAATCGCAGGCAAACTTTATTTCAGTGAAAGGGCCGGAGTTATTGAACAAATATGTCGGCGAATCTGAAAAGGGAATTAGAAAAATCTTCGAAAAAGCGCGACAAACAGCACCAACCATTATCTTTTTCGATGAAATTGATTCATTAGCGCCTCGTCGTGGTCTTGATCTCAGTTCACAAGTTACTGAGAGAGTTGTTAACTCCTTACTCGCAGAGATGGACGGACTTGAAGAATTAACAGATGTTGTGGTAATCGCAGCAACAAACAGGCCAGATTTAATTGATCCTGCATTATTACGCCCTGGACGATTTGATAGGATTATTTCAACAGGCCTTCCTGATAAGAAGACGCGGTTGGATATCTTAAAGATCCACACAAAAAATATCCCGTTGGCGAAAGACGTTAAGCTTGACCTATTGGTGGATAAAGTGGAGAATTTCACTGGTGCAGACATTTACGGAGTATGCCGAGAAGCGGCACTTGCGGCATTGCGAAGAGACACGAATGCAAAAGAAGTGACGCTGAAAGACTTTGATGAGGCATTTAAAAAAGCAAGACCATCGTTAAAGCCAGAAGAAATTGAGAAACACAAACACATTGAAAATGAATACATGCGTGCAGCTAAAGTCTCGCAAGTCTACAAGCCTGATTACTTGGGGTAAATTACTAATAAGTAGTAACAATAGAAAAACTTATAAACTCCGAAAGATCATTATTTTCCATGACAGCAACTCTTCAAGAATCAAAAGTGTTCTATCGTGATAATCTAGCGACTGCTCTTCAAAACACCGTACAAGAGGGCTATCACCCCTTGTTTATGCCCCAGCTCGTTGATCATCGTATCAAGGCTGACAAAGGCGATCCTCTCT
>CAYJLN010000013.1:0-18580 GCA_964371275.1 Candidatus Woesearchaeota archaeon | reverse complement strand
TCTTTATTTGCATGTCAAATGGGCACATTTTACAAATCACAGGAAGAGGCATTGCGGTAATTTTAGGAGTAGTTTCTTTAATATTTACATTTCTTCCAGATACAGGAATAAGTTTTCTAGGCAGAGTTGGGCTATTCATCTTAGGAGTTATACTAATCTTATTGGGAGTCAGATAGTTTATTTTCCACTTTCGGAAGTACTGGACAATAACCTAAAGCTTTTAAAGATCCGTGATGTTCGCCTAAGCGTGGGCCTGTAGCTCAGCTTGGATAGAGCATCGAAGGACAACGTCCTGTGCAAGCGTCCTAAGCCGAGGGTCGAGGGTTCAAATCCCTTCGGGCCCGTTAATTCTTAGATTTTTAATTAATATCAAAAGAAATAAATTCTAAGGCGAAGGCACATACGCAAGATAATAGCGGTTTCTCGTATAGCGAGGCGTTACAAGACCAAACTCAAAGTCCGGGTTAATATCGCGACATTTTTTAGAAAGCGTACGAACAATATACTCATCGTATTTATAGACAAGTCGGATCAACGTTCGCGCGTCTACATCAAATACGACGCGATCCCCAACGCAGACTTCATTGCGCCCACCATCGCTCCACTCTGCAAGAACATCAACAAGTTTATCCAGAACGTCAATGTCTCTTTTTAGCGCTATGGAAACAACCATCCATAACAGAAGAGAAATGAGGAATTTTTAAAGATAGCGAAACTGCGTCGTCCGGGATTTGAACCCGGGTCGTCGACTTGGAAGGCCGACATTCTAACCACTGAACTAACGACGCATAAAGGCTGATCCTCAAAAAGAATATTTAAACATTCCTAAACGCTTATTTCTTCAGGAATTTGTCCACTTTCTGGAAGGATTTGTCCACGGCGTCATCTAAAGCGGTAGTGCGTTTCTTTCCACTCGTAGACAGTTGTTTGTATGCCTGAACATTCAAAGCGTACGGAGCTGAAGAAGAGGGTTTCGTTGACGAAGACGGAGAAGATGTTGGCATTTTACGTTTTAGATAGAAATACGCAGCAGCGCCAATGAACACAAAAATCCCAAGAGCAATCATCACTTTCGGAAAAGCGCTCGTACAGTCATCGCAATTCGACGACGTTTCTCCCTCATCGCGTTGGCACACCTGGTCTGGACAATGAGGAAGCGGATCGCGATCATCAGGCACACCGTCATGATCGGTATCAACACTGTTCTCTTCTTCACAAGATCCTGCACACGGACCGCCACAATCAATACCTTGCTCTTTTTGGTTTTTTACTCCATCAGAGCACGAAGGACACGAAGGACAATGCGATCCTCCGCAGTCAGAAATAACGCCGCTCCCTAAATCCTGGCTCACCTTCTCTTCCCCTTGGTTTAACACGCGATCATCGCAGCTCGCGCATCGTTTACATGGACCACCACAATCAATGCCACCCTCATCAGCATCCTGTTTGCCATTAAAGCACGTGATAGAAGAGGTCGCATTCTGAACCTTGCATCCTTCATCAACCTGTCCATTGCAATCGTCGTCTACTTGATTGCCGAACCCATCTTGCCCACACAGTTCAGAAGGAAACGGAAATACTGCATTCTCGCACGGTCCCCATTCGCCATCGATGCAGGTCTCAGTACCTTGCTGGCAGATTCCTATAGTCTCAGTAGGCCCGCAGACACGTGTTTCTCCTGCGGTACAGCTGCACTGCTCATCAATCTCGCCATCGCAGTCATTGTCTTTGCGATCATTGCAGATCTCGGGAACAGGCCCTTTGCCGCCATAACACATGCTCCAAAAACCATCCTCGCACACCTGAATGCCTGGTTCACACTCGCCAACGTCAGAATACCCGCAGGGCTGCTGGTCACTAGCTTGGCAATCAGCGCCAAAAGAAGAAAAGGAAAACAAGGCAAGGAACAAAAGAGAAAGGAGAAAAAACCGCATGGATTACCTCTTCTTCAAGCGGTCAAAAATATACGCAACCTGGTCTCGCGTCCAGTTTTTCTTGAGAAGCACCTCAGCGATCTTATCCCGGGGAAATCCCTTATTCAAGGTGTCACGAACATAGGCAAAGAGCGAATCTTCATCATGCTGAGAAATAAAAGGAGAAGAAGGGCTCGTGTCTTTCATTTTCTTGGCAGCAGCGGTGTTTTTAGAAAATGATGTTGCTGCAGGCGCATGCTGCAAGGCTTGGAAATTATATCTGCCGCGATAAAAGTAAAAGTAATAGACGCCCAACGCAAGAATGATCAATCCGATAATGACTGGCGTCAAGGGCTTGCCTGGACAATCTGCAGGGCACGTATACTGGTCTTCTAAAGGAATTTTTTCGCCGTCAACCTCAATGAAACTGCAGACGCCATCGCCGCACGTCGCAAGAGAAGCAGGTGTTTTCTCGCGTAATTGCTGGGGTATCACGAGAGTTTTCATGCTCTGCAAAGAAGACACCACATCATCAGCAACAAAGTAGCTCAATGACGAGGCCTGGGAAGAAGGCCAGCGAACAATCACAGGGTTTAAGGACTGCATAATCTCAGGCTCAACACTAAAGGTAAGGTCATCAGCAGAGAACACAACAAAGGACGGAATAACTTCAGTAACAAACGCATCAGGAAGAGTTTTGCTCAGCGTCTTGGTAATAATCGTTCCTTGTTTGGTCGTATTATCTAAGAAGGTAATAGTCACATACTCTGCCGTTCCCGTCACCGTAACAGACTGCTGAACCTCATACAATCGGGATTTGCTCTCAGCATTTGTTTGCGAAGGAAGAACAACCTTATCAGTCAGATCAGAAATGCTCGGCACAATCGTATCGGTCACTCGTTTTTCCACCTGAACAGATCGAGGAAGGGACTCAACGAGATCAGCAAGAGACGCACGAAGATCAGCAAGAGCGTCATCATACTCAGCAGAGCTAAGGTTGCTTGAATCAAGAGTTAAGTACTCAACGCGATAAAGCTCAAGCTCGTCTAAGGCATCATCAAGAGCCGAGCCTAATCCAAGCGCATCAACAGAAGAAGAGCCTGCAAGTTTGGTAAATAACGCACGATATCCATCAAGAAGATCTTCAAAATCATCAGAAGAAGAGAACGCACGCTCATCAATATGGACAACAACCGAATCAGACAAGGCATCAAGGCTCAAGGTAAGAGTATAATTGCTGCTGTTCGACACTGAAGGAACAACAGGATGAAGAACATCCAAAGAGAAATCTAATTCCACAGCATCACTCAAAAGATCAACGCCGTCAATCTCGATAAAAGAACTTCCTGTTGACGAGCCGTCATAAAAGCTGTTGTCAGAATACCGTGATCCTCCGCTCGTAAAGTCAATGTCAAGAGAGCTCACAAAAACATTTCCAGGACTCGTCGAACTCACCCGAACAGGAACAGCACAAAAATCATCGACAGGGGTGCACGAATCTAAGAAACTGGTAAGAGAAGGTTCAAAAAGATACTGGGTTTTTCCATCATCAAAGGGAACATGCTCAACCAATGCACCTGTATACTCTCCAAGCTGGACCTTAATGAAAAAATCAGCGATTTGCTGGTCGCACGTCGTCTTGCCATTTGCTAAGGCAGAGCACCGATAGCCAACGCCTTTTTTCTGGTCTTTCGCTAATTTGTAGAACGATTGTTTACTTGTTCCTTTATTTTTATTCTGCACGCAGATCAAACGGTCGCCACTAATAAACGTGCTCGTACGAATAGCGCAGCTGCGATAGCTCGAACCGCCGCTTGTGGGCTCAGGCAAGTCACATGTATCAGCACCGCCTTGCGCCTGTAACGTAGAACCAGAACCAGTAAACGAAAGAAGCATCGCCGTAATGTTTCCTGTTGTTTGATCACCGTAGTCATATTTCGCTGAAATCGAAAAATCCTTCGCATCAGGCAGAGAAATAATTTCGCAGTACAGCGCAGCATCATCAGTCAGAGATACGCTGCCACTTTCACCAGACTCATCAAGCTCAGAAGGCAAGACAAAAGAGCCAAATCCAGAGAAGGTGCCTTGATAGCGCCACTCTTCAGCTCCATCATCACCCACATCAAAGCGAACAGACGTAGGATACTGGGTATTGTATGGTTTTCCAATAATCTCAAACGTAAGGGTGTTCACTGATGCATCAGCAGGCAAGGAAAAATACACAAACTGCTCTCCTGCGCTCGGAAAAACAAGAGTTTTTGACTGCTCGGGATTGGATGCAGCAAACGTCCCTGAAGATTCCACGTAATCAACAATAGACTCATCAAGTACATCACGGAAAAGGCGTTTGGTCGTGGTATTGGCAACAGTCAATGACAGTAATGAAGAGGAGAAAACAGGCTCAGTGAGATTCAAGAGAAAGGTTCCTGCGAGAGCATCTCCCTCAGCAAACGACACAGAATCAAGTTCCAGCTCAATCGTCGATCCCAGAACAACAGGAGTAATCATCAGCAACAAGAAAACAAGACCAAAATAACGACAGATCATGCATCACCCTCTTTTTTACTCCTGTGAATAAGCGAATAATGCTATATAAAGATTGCGTGAGAGCATGAGAAAAACCCAGAAATATTTAAAAAGCGACAAAAGTGCCTCTCTGCCATGAAAGAAAGCATAAAGCAGGCATATTTCAAGAATATCAAAGCGCTGATGCTCATCCCGATCATCTGTTATATTCTTGCTATTGGCGTCATTGTCGTCCATTACAACAACACAGGAGACATCATGGACAAAGACGTCTCGTTAAAAGGAGGCATTTCAGCAACGGTCTACACGGACAAAGAAGTGAATCTCGCGCAGCTGGAATCGCAGCTGAAGGCGCAGTTTAATGATGTCGGCATTCGCCAGCTCACGGAATTTGGAACCGATAAGCAAATCGGCATTTTAGTTGAAATCGCAACTGAAGACGAAGAAGGTGTCAAGGATATTCTCGAGCAAGAAATAGGAATAACTCTTACCGACGACAATTATTCCATTGAAGTCGTTGGATCAGCGTTGGGAGAATCATTCTATCGGCAAATGATTCGCGCGATGATCGCTGCGTTTATCCTGATTGGAATCGTTGTCTTGATCACCTACCGAGCGCTCATTCCAAGCATCGCGGTTATGTTGTCTCCAGTCTTCGATATTATCGTTGCCCTTGCCTTCACGAACTTATTTGGAATAAAAGTATCAACCGCAGGGATTTCAGCATTTTTACTCCTGATCGGCTACTCGATTGACTCTGATATTCTACTAACAACAAAAGCATTGAAGCGGCACGATCACGATGTAGAGGAGCGCATATTCCGGTCCATAAAAACAGGCCTCACCATGACCGCAACAACGATTGTAGCATTGACTGTAGGGTATGTATTTTCTGTCTCTCCTGTCTTTAAAGAAATGTTCAGCATCCTGATCTTTGGGCTGCTTGGTGATGTGATTGTCACCTATTGCCTAAACAGCCCGATTGTTCTGCTCTATGCAAAAAGGAAAGGAGTCCACTAAATGAAGATCACGATACGCATCTGGATCTTGATTGCTTCTTTAGCTCTCGCACTGCTCGCTATTAGTCCAACGCCGTGGTCAACAGGTCTGGAAATCTCGTCAGTAAAGGAAGGTTCAGCGGCATCGCAGGCAGGCATTACTGCAGGCGAACAGTTGCTTGCCGTCAATACCGTACCGGTGATGACCACAGCAGAGTATCAGAAAGTCATTGCTGGCACAGGATTCAAACCAGTGAGCATTGAGCTCACCACAACAAAAGACACGTATACCTATGAATCTCTGGGGAGTATAGGCATTGTACACAGCAATCTCACCGTGAAATCATTCAACGATGCCTTAAAAGACACCACGATAGGCATAGGCGAAAAAATTCTTAAAGTGAATGGACAAGACGTGACTTCTGACGACGATCTCAAAGAGAAAGAAGCGCAATTGTTTGAAAAGAAAACGATTATTCTCAAAACAGACAAGCAGGAATATGCGTACCTCACCTCGACGCCGCCGGAAATACGGGTGGAAGAAGCAAAGAAAAGCAACATCAATAAAGGGCTTGAATTAGAAGGAGGAACCCGAGTTCTCCTGAGTCCAAAAGGGGCAACGCCCGTTACTGACCAGCAGATTCAAGACGTGATCGCCGTGCTCAATAATAGGCTGAACACCTATGGAGTCTCTGATATCAAAATTCGTGCAGCGTCAGATCTCGAAGGAAGCAAGTTTATCATGATCGAAATCGCAGGGGCCTCTCGTGAAGAGGTGCGAAACTTTATTGCCAAGCAGGGAAAATTTGAGGCAAAAATTGGTGATGATCTCGTCTTCACCGGCGGAGCAGGAGACATAAAGTATGTCTGTCGAAATGACGCCAGCTGCTCAGGCATTAGACCGCCATGTAATCAGGCAGCGCAAGATCAGTATACCTGCACATTCCAGTTCTCAATTACGTTAAGCGAAGAAGCAGCGCAGCACCATGCAGATATTACGGATAAGCTCGAGGTAAATTTCTCAGAATTTGGCGGTTATTTAAGCAAGACCATTGATTTCTATCTTGATGACCAGCTCGTCGATAGCTTACAGATTGCCTCTGACCTTAAAGGAACAAAGACGACACAAATCGCCATCAGCGGTCCAGGATTTGGAACGACAGAGCAGGCAGCCTATGAAGATGCGCTCGACAAAATGAACAGGCTGCAAACCATTTTGATCACGGGCAGCTTGCCAGTGCAGTTAGAGATTGTCAAGTTTGATACCATAAGCCCGATTCTTGGCCAAGAGTTTATTAAAAATTCATTTCTCCTGGTGATCTTGGCGGTTATTGGTATTTCTCTCGTCATTATTACCGTTTATCGAAAACTAAAAATCATTATCCCAATGATCATTACAATTTTTTCGGAAATTCTCCTGACACTGGGGGTCGCAGCCATTATCCAATGGAATCTTGATCTTGCATCGATTGCAGGCATTATTGCAGCTGTCGGTACGGGAATTGATGATCAGATTGTCATTACAGACGAAATTCTCAAAGGCGAAGCCACAGACTTCATGAGCTGGAAAGAAAAAATAAAGCGCGCATTCGCCATCATTATTAGCGCGTACATTGCTACTGCTGCAGCCATGATTCCTCTCTGGTTTGCAGGCGCAGGACTAATTCGAGGATTTGCAGTAACGACCATCATTGGTATTACGGTAGGAGTCTTTATCACGAGGCCAGCCTACGGATCCATGATCGGGCAGATTTTAGGAAAAGAAGAGAAGTAATAGCGATTATCGACGAAGAGCTGGCTCAATTTCTTTCACAATCTGTTCGGCAACAAGCTCATTCCCCTTTGCCGTTACATGAACGAAATCAACATAGACCAAGTCCGGATATCCATTAAAGATTTCTGATAAAAGAATAACAGGCGGATCGGCAGGTTTCCGTTCATACAGTTCTAAAAATGCCTTGGTGGCAAGCTCGCGAAGAAGCGGCGAGGCCTTATCATAGATATCATTCTCAGCGCCATACGTGTCGCTCTTGCTCCAAATATATGGTTGCCAGAAAAAGAACGTCTTGATGCCATACGAGTCGCCAATAGACTGCATCATCTGCGTATTCTTCACATACGAATCAAGAATCTCATCGGTCGTCTTCTCAACATCAAGGTCAGAGGATTCCTTGTAATCAGGGTAAAATGATTTGTGCGTAATCTCTCCAAGAAGGGAAAACGTGTTGCTCATCTTCACCAGAGGTCGAATAATATTAAAGTCATCACGCGTATTAAACTCTCGTTTTCTATTCTCATAGCCCTGCGGCAGTCCAACAACGCCATATTCAAACGTATTATAGACGTCATTAAACCCGCCGTACGAAATCACCAGATCAGGTGTCGGTTCTGTTCGTACCTTCAAGGCAAATTTAATCAGTTCCTGCGTGCTTTGATAGCCATGCATGCCGTAATTCGTGACATTTACCGAATACCCTGCAGTGCATAAGTGCTGAGACAGATACGACGCAATTGTTTCATTGTCATTGACTAAATAGCCAAACGCAGTCGAGCCGCCAAAGAGCCAAATACGAAGACTATCAGATCGTGCACACGGATTATGTGTCTGACGGCCATCATGCAAAATTTCGAGCGTTTCTCCTTTTGCAGGAACAAGTGTCATGGACAAATACGGATGATACATAGGCTGGGGAAGATCATATGTATCAACAAGAAGCGCATCAAAATTGGAATAATTTACAAATTGGGGGGTAAAACGAAGTTCATCACCGCGTCGAGGCTCGCCAAAATGAACCGTGCCAAGAACAATGAAGGAAATAACCTCAGAAAAAAGAGCAAGCGCAACAACACTCGCAAGAATATACCCTAAAGAGCGAAAAAATTCCTTCTGCATCATTGATCCTTGTTCAAGTAGAAAAACAGGTGTACCAGAAGCAGAGTAACGAGAAGATTGATAGAGAAAAGAAGAATGGGGAGAGATTTATTAGAGAACGACCAGAAAAAGAAGAGCGCAATTAGGAGAGAAAGAACAACGGTGACTGTTTTCTTGATAAGTTTTTTATCCATCATAAAAATCTAAAAGAATAGGTAAAATAATTCTATATAAAGGTTTCTGGGGAAAAAAGTTAACGCAACAGCATTCGTCTGTCCAACGAGTAGCGTCCTGCACCGCTAAAGACAAAGAGAAGATTCACCCAGAACAAAACGAAAGGGAACTGCCACATCGCCATGCCTTGAGGGAACGTGACAATCGTCGCAACAAGCATCGTGATCAGTAAGGCTACACCACTGTATCGCGTTAAGAACCCAAGAATAAGGAATAAGCCGCCAATGGTTTCAACAGTAGCGACAAGAGCAGAAAAGAAGATCGGAAGAGGAAAACCAAGGCTCCCAAGCATGCCAGCAAAGCCCGATAATGGTGCACCACTAAAGACTCCATAGAGACCAAATTTCATTAAACCTGAATAAAGGAAGATGCCGCCCACAACAATGCGCAAGAAGAGTGTTCCCCAGTCTTTACGATCGTGGAGTGCTGCTAAAAAATCTTTGGTCATAGATAAAGGAAAGAAAAAGGGTATTTAAAGATTGTTCCGAAAAATAACCCCTACCTAGGGTAAAAAACAGAGGCCAAGATAGATAGAAATCTATTTAAAAGCAAGAAAAAATAAAGATTTGTGGAAACAAAAGCAATTATATTTTTAGTGGTGGGAATTCTCTTTGGGGTTATAATCACTTCATTCTTTCTAAATGAAATGGATAATGAAGGAGCTTTTGAAGAGAATGAAGAAACAGAATCAAGATATGCAGCAAGCATAGCAGATAGTCTCGAAATATTGGCAGATAAAAAAAGGATGTCTGCAAATTATTTTATGTTAGATTATGACAAAAACAACTTTGTACCAGGCCCATTCTTTTTAGAAATGCCAGTATGGAGTAAAGATGAGATTTTATGTAGAGTGACTATAACCTCGTATGATCAAAGAGGAGATGTAGCAACGATAACTGTTTCAGAAAATGCGGATACTGAAACAAAAAGAAATGAACAATACTTCACATCATGGACTGAACCACGCATGGCAAACGCAAAGATGAAATTCAACACAGAGTATCATCTTTTAAAAGTAAACTCAACAACAACGCTAAAAAGCTTAATGATTAATTATATCTGTGAGTAAACGATTTTATATATTCTATTTTTTTCCACATCCAGTGTTTGATGTTCTTCAAATCAGGCGTTATTTTCTGAATGGAAAAGGGAAGAATTTTTTAGTTCTTTAGAATAAACAATTGGCGGTATGCATTCCATTCTTTCCCAGGATCACCGGGCGAATAATGCTTCAGTAAAATATCAGTTGTCACGAGCACTTTATATTTCTGAGCAACACGCAACGATAAGTCAATATCATAAAAATGAAACCCAGTAAACGTCTTCTCATCAAACGGAACATTTTCAATGACGGATTTCTTCGACGCTAAAAAAACGCCATCAACAGCAACAACCTCAAAAGCTCCTTCATCCTCAGAGTACAGTTCAATCTGATCCCCACGCCCAGATGCGTGTTCATGGATGATTCTGCCTTTCACAAACGGAACGCCAGCAGCAATCCACGACGCATTATTGCCTAAATACGTCGTTCCGGCAACGCCGACAAGACTACATCCGAGCGTTCAAGTAAAGAAATGAGTTTTTTACCCCAGTTCTGAGACTTAAATTAAGTATCTTCATGAAGGAAAAGCAAATACTCATGTTTCGCTTCATGTGCATTATGGTTATAGACGCACGATAATGAATATTTTCCAGGATTCTCCGTGACTAAGAGTTCATATGGGATACCCATCGTCTTCTGAATGCTCCTCAAACAACGAGCAAGATTATGTTTTTTATGTGAGGAGATAATAATGGAGATCATATAAACTAGACAATAAGGGACGTTTAAGAAGATTTTGGAAAAATAAACACCGCCTTATATTTGGACTTTCTTCTTAGAATTAAACAGATTATATTGCGCATTCGCCTTTTCAGCCCACTGAATGTCGCGTTCAGTAACGCCATTTGTATCATGGGTAGATAACTTCACAAGCAATCGATTATAGATGTTCGACCATTCTGGGTGGTGATTTATCGATTCTGAAAATAGGGCCATACACGCCATGAAACCGAAGCATGATAAAAAATCAGGGAATACATACTGGCATTCAATCTTTTCGTCAATAAATGTCCAACCTTCTAATACCATTAGCCTGCGTCTGATCTCATCTGCTGATAATTTGTTGAGTTGCACCATATCGTCTAAAAAAGTGTTTAGGTTTAAAAGGATTTAGTAAAAATGAAATAAAAGAAACGCCGGCGCTAGGATTTGAACCTAGATGTCCTTGCGAACACAGGTTTTCGAGACCTGCCCAATAACCAGACTCTGGCACGCCGGCATAACCTTTTTATAACGCCAAAAGAGCTCTTTAAAAATGCAGCTCTCCACTCATCTCTTGGCGTCTGTTGTTTTAAGTATTTTGCTCTTTCCCCTCGTCGGATGGGTATCTCTCTGGGTTCTTGTAGGAGGCTTCCTCATCGATACCGACCATGTTCTCTATTACGGCTGGAAATTCAAAAAATGGAGCGTAAAAGAAGCCTATATCTACTGCAAATATCGGCAAAGCGAGAAGAAATACGATAAAGATAATCTTCACATCTTCCACACCGTTGAATTCTGGATCATCATGCTCATCGGAATCATCTTGTCAGCAGGACGAAGCGCCTTTGTCTTTAACATGTTCTTCCTCGCCTTCATCGGCATGCTCGTTCATCTCATCATGGACTTTCTCAACCTTACGTTCAGAGATCGTCTCGATGCGCGATATCTTTTCTGCATTCAATGGTTGAAGCAGAGGAGACAAAAATGAAAAAAACGACAAAGGCTTTGCTCATTCTGTACGTACTCCTCGTTTTGCTAAAGATCAGTCTCTCCTGGTTCGTGCAGTCACCATCAATCTTCAGCGATGAATATCTGTACGCAAAAATGGCGCGCGGTGTTCATGAAGATCTCTCCTTAAAAGTACACGAACAAACCATCTACGCCTATCCGCCGCTCTACCCTATGGTCATGTCTCTCGCGTATATCTTCAAGGACATGACGCTCGTGTATTTCCTCATGAAGGTAATCAACGCTTTGCTCTCTTCCTTGATCATCATCCCCACCTTTTTCCTCGCAAAAGAGTTTCTGAAAGAAAAGGAAGTATTGCCCATCACGTTCATCATCAGCGTCTTGCCGGCAACGTTTTCATTCGCGCCATATATCTTGTCAGAAAATCTCTTCTATCCCTTATTCATGGCAGCAGTCTATTACATCTACAAAGCCTACACAACAGAACAAAAAAGATATCCGCTACTCGCAGGAATCGCCATAGGACTAAGTATTCTAGCACGATTATTGGGGATTATTCTCATTCCATTGGTTGTTATTCTTTCTATCATAAAACTCTGGAAGAAAGAAGTGAATATTATAAAAAAGGTAGTCGTGATGGGTTGCCTCACCATGATCACACTCCTCCCCTGGCTTATCTCAAATCTCAAAGGGTTCTTTCACGAGTACAATCACGGCGGCGTATTGAATGTCGTAACGCAACCCATAGAATATCAAGGACTTATTATTGCGATCTGGATCATCATGTACCTAGGGTTTTTTATTCTCAGTTCGGGAATTATCTTTTTCATCGGAAATTTTCTGGGCTGGGAAGAACGAAAGAAGGACAAAGGACTCGCGTTATTGTCGTTGATCACGTTTATCCTTCTTGTAATAATGACTTTATTTATTGCCGACTATAATGCACATGGCGGCATCAAAGAAGACACATTAGTTGACTGGCTCTCTGGCAGGCCTATTGGACGGTATGTCGACGTGCTCTTGCCGTTGCTCATGCTCAATGGATATATTGGATTAACAAAGTACACATCAACCGCAAAAAAAATGAAAAGGGGAATGATAGTATTGTGGGGGATAACGGTTCTCAGCGCACAACTCATCCTGTTCAAACTCTGGCCTGCAAATAATATGTCCATCTCATGGTTAGGCGTGCTCAAATACGGACTAAACAAATTCCTCGGTCTTCCAGGAACCGCAAATGATGCACAATGGTCTTATCTTGTCATGTTCACAGCGCTCATCACGATGCTCTTCGCAAGTATCTACCTGCTCTACACGCGAGGAGCACTCACGCAAAAGAGAATAATCTACACAACAACAACGCTCTTCTTACTATTAAGTATCATGAACATCACCATAACAGCCACTCACGCACGAGACGAGTGGTATAATGACGAACAAATGCAGCTTGGTCTCTGGATCAATAAAAATCTCAACGAAAAAGCAACCTTCCTTTTCGACAGCCATGCATGCAGCGATCGCGACTTGCGAACAGGAAGCCTCTGTCATCCCGAACACCACACCACATTGGCAGGATTCTGGATCAACAACAAGCTTATTGTCGGTGACGCAGAAAAGGAAAGCGCAGACTATATCATCAGCAGAAGAACGCTCGATTTACCCATTCTCAAGCAAACAGAAAGCGGAATCTATTTATATACGGCAAAATAACGCCAAAAATGCCATGTCAAAGGTAGTCATTACTATCCCTGCCTACAATGAAGAAGCATCCATAGGAACCATCATAAGAAAAATAAGGCGGGCGATGGACAAGACAAAGGAACAGTACAAGATTCAGGTAGTTGATGATGGATCGACAGACAAGACAGCAGACGTGGCAAAAAAAGCAGGCGCCATCGTTTTCTCTCATCAGTTCAATCAGGGGTTAGCAGAAACCTTTCGGACAGAAATGAACAACGTGTTGGAATTAAAGCCAAATATTATTGTGCATATCGATGCGGATGAGCAATATAATCCAGAAGATATTCCAAAGCTCATTGCAGAAGTCAGAAAAGGATATGATCTCGTTCTCGGAAACCGCTTTGCAGGAGGCATCGAAGACATGCCGTGGCTCAAGCGCCTAGGAAACCGTGCATTCTCAAAAACGATTTCAAAGATTATTCATTACCCCATCGGTGATTGCCAAACCGGTTTTCGTGCATTTACCAGAGAAATCGCAGAAAATATCAGGATTACCTCAGAATTTACGTATACGCAAGAGCAGATTATCCGTGCCGTTAGACAGAAATACAGACTAAAAGAAATCCCTATTTACTTCCACAGGCGATCAGCAGGAAAAAGTAAGCTCATGAGAAACCCCATCGATTATGCATGGAAAGCATGGGTAAACATTCTTCGCGTCTACCGCGATTACGATCCAATGAAATTCTTTGGGAAAATCGGTGCCGTAATTCTTGGTATAGGAATAGCAATAGGGATATGGCTCGTCTATTTGTTTCTAAAAACAGGAAAAGTAGGGCATCTTCCCCTTACGGTGTTGACCCTCTTGCTCATTGTTTCAGGGATACAGATTATTGTTTTCGGCTTTTTGGCTGATATGCACGGAAAATGAAAAAATATGCATTCACCGTTGTGAAGATTGGTATAAGTATACTTATTCTCGGTCTGCTTGTCCATCAAATTGGCTGGGAAAAATTAGGAGACACACTAATAAAAGTAAATCTGGCATATTATCCGTTTATTCTCCTGATTTATCTGGTATCGTTTCTGCTCGGTGCATGGAACCTGCAGATCTTGTTGCAAGCAATAGAGAGAAAAGTGAAGTTCTATCGCGTGTTTAAGTACTCATTATTGAGCTGGGCGCTCGGATTAGTAACTCCAGGGAAAATCGGAGAGTTCTCAATCGCATATCTTCTCAAAAAAGAGGGCGTAAGAACGGGAGAAGGCATGGCAATCGCGATAGCAGACCGCATAATCACGGTGTTCGTGCTTTTTATTTTTGCAATAATAGGGTTCATCATGTTCTTAGAAAATTCTCAAACAATAAAACTAATTGGTGTCTTTGCAGTAAGTATTATTCTTGGGGCGGTAGCTCTTTCAAGGAGAGGAAGGAAGTTTATCAGAGAGTATATTCTAAGAAAATATGCCACCTATTTTGCAAGGTTTTATGTAACACTTCAGACATTGGCCAGCAAAAAAAAGAGCGCTCTTCTTGCAAACACAGGAGTTACGGTAGTAAAGTGGGTAATCACGGCAATAGAAGTCCTGCTCATTTTTATGTCGCTGGGGAGTTCTGGGAATTTTTGGTATATTGTGCTTATTAGTATGACCTTGATCATTATTAATCTCGTGCCGGTCACCTATCACGGAATCGGGATCAAAGAAGCAGTCGGCGTCTATTTGTATGGGTTTATAGGCATTCCCTCTGAAGTTGTCGTGATCACGTACACTATTTTTAATATCCTTGCATATGGAATCGCAGCAGTCATCTTCTTAGGCTACAGCGATGAATTCAGAGAAGTGCGGTTAGCGTTGAAGTAAAAAAACATTTGTTGTGCAGAAATTCTTTAAAAAAGATCGATGACAGGATGCTTCCAGAAGATCGTATCGCTATAAAAAGCGAAGATATTAGTAAAAAAACGTGTATCTTCCATGAACGCCCATTTTAAAGAACAGGCGGAAAGACGGAATCAGATTAAACCCGCGTCGTTCAACAACACGAAGACCGGTGGAATGAGCAAGAGTTTTAATAGATCTCATAGAAAGAGAGATTTCCGGCCCATAACGGCGGGAAACGCCATTCCTAAAAAAGAATCCATAGAAAGAAAATTTATTAAGAGCAGAAAGGATAACACGACCATTGGGGTGTAGAAGTCGTTTGACAAAAGAAAGAATGCGACCTCGCTCAAGATGAGGAATTCTGTTCACAAGATCTAAGCAAAGTAGGGTATCATAGGTTTTTTTTACTGTTCGTAGGTCGCCAGCAAAAAACTGAAGATTAGTAAGCCCGAGGAAATGCGCGCGTTCATCCATCCATTCTTTAATTTTTTTATGAGTGACAAGTGACGTGAATTTTTTCGTAGGATTGTGCTTCGCAAGTTCAAAAAGATAAAGTCCTGAGATGTCATAAACACTTAAAATAGTTTCTCCAAGTTTAGTTGAGATATACGTAATCTCTTGATCAAGCTCAAGTTTAAAGAGGGGATTATACCCAATATCGGGAGATTTTGCATAAATAGAGCGGGCTGACAGAGAGTGTATGTCTTCAAGATGCCAACAGTCTGGATTGTTTCCTTTATTCTTCTCCTCAAAGCGATTGAAAAAGGTAATATCATCAACAGATCGTCGAAGAGGAGGGATAGGGCGTTCGTCAGGATAGCCAAATCCGACAGCACCAAGAACATGGTATGAAGAGGGGATATTAAGAAGTTGTTTCACAAGAGCTTTATCGCCATACCCGCACATCCAGCAACTGCCTATGCCGAGAGAGTATGCATACAGAAGCATGTTCTGAATGCTTGCTGCTGCGCTTTGGATATTAGCGAATCGTTCATTGCCAAAGCGTTTGTCACAAATAACAAAAAGGAGATTGGGGAAACGCGAGGCCATCTTGAACCCGGCGTCTGTTTCAAGACGCTTCTTGATTCGGGGATCGTCAACAATAATAACAGCGTACATTTCCTGATTGCAGGTAGAAGGCGCATGGATGCCTGCGTCAATGATGCTCTTCATGAGATCCAACGAGACAGGCTTATGCAAGTAGGAACGAATGCTTCGCCTACCACGAATAGCGTCAATGAGGTCCATAGTTATCGGTCTCTGATGAGGCTCTCGAGGAGAGGGTTCTTATATATAGGTTTCCCTTTCTTTTCATTAAGAGCAACGACAAACAGCTTGAGAAGAAGGAAAAGGTATTTTGTTTCTATCGTATATCCATAGTGCTTTCCGTTGCGTGTGTTAACGTAATCAACATAACCCCGGTTGTATTTATGACAAGAGATAACTCCTTCAAGAAGGTTGTATGCAGCAGTAAGATAACGTGGTTTCTCAGTGAGTTCATAGAGTTTAAAGAGAAGGATGCCAAAATCAGTTTGCGTATCAAGCTTGGAAGCAAGAGGATCCTTGACAAGAAGATCAGAAGCGAAGCTAATGTGTTCTGAAAAAATGCCCTGGGGAATAATACCGCGATCTGTTTGATGGACAAGCCAAGCGTCAGTTACAGAGCAGGCAAGAGAAAGGGCAGGGGGATAACGAAGGGTTTGTGAAATATCGATGAGGGCGCTGATAACCGGATGATCGCAACCAAGATAAACGCGTTCTCTCGCAGAGGGACTCCACATGGTATAAAGAACACCAGAAGGAGTAACAAGGTTCTTTTCAACGGCGTGAACCCATTGACGGAGCGCATGGGCAAGAGAAGGATGTTTGGTAGCGCGATACAAGGCAAGAATACCGGTGATAAGGTTGGTGTTCGATTTCGAGCTCATCACCGTGTCGAGAGAGTATCTCGTATGATACGTAAAAAGAGCATTGATGACGGGTCGAAAGAGCGCCGAAGGACAGACAAAAGGAAAGAGATTATGTGCTTTAAAGAAAGAGTTGGCAAGCCAAGGGTGTGCTAATTGTTTGGCAAAGTCGAGATACGATTGGCGATGAGTAAACCCATACGTATTAACAAGTTCTTCAATATAGAGCCCGCAGAATTTTCCAGAACTAAAAGGGACAGTAAGCCCATGAAAAGAGAGATAATGAATAAATCCGCGTCTGTCGCAATGATAGCGCCGCAGGCCGGAAAAAAAGCGTGCAGCTGCATCAAGATAAAAAGGATCGTGCGTAAGGTCATAGAACAGATTAACACCAAGGGCCGTATCAGACATCTTATCGGCATTAAAGACTTTAAAATTAGTATGGCGTGGCAACGTATGCGGAGAAGCAGAAGTATAAAAAAGACCGGAGGGCATTTGATAAGTATTGACAAGTGTGCGTGCTTCCCGACACGCAAGGTCAAAATATTGCGGATTAAACTGGCGTCCAACATACGCAAGAAAAGGAAGAGTATCTCCAAAATCATCAACCATGGGGCGGCCAAACGTGCGGTTGCATACGAGATCAGTAAATTCTCCCCATGTAGCAGAGCTTTTAAGAGAAACGAGAAAGTCAGTAAGCGAGAGGAGTTCTTCGCGAAGGGAAGCTGTGTTCATGAGTGGAGTAATCGACGATAAATATGGATATACTCAGAAGCAGAATCTTTCCACGAAAAAAGAGGGACATGGAGACTGTTTTTCTTATATCTCATAAGAGTCTTTGGTTGAAGCAACGTCAAGAGTGCGTGTGTCAAATCGCGAGCAGACGCTGGTGGAACAAGAATTCCAGTTTTACCATTATGGATAACTTCACCAGTGCCATCAACCTGTGTTGCAACAACAGGAAGTCCGGAGGCAAGTGCCTCAAGAACGACATTCGGTCGTCCTTCAGAAAGACTTGGAAGAACAAAAATATCTGAAGCGTTCATCCAGAGTGAAATCTCAGTAAAGGATTTTTCACCAACAAAGAGAGCAGATGAAGAAATGCCAAGCCTTGCAGCTTGTCGCTCAAGTGCACGTCTCTCCAGGCCATCGCCAACAATAACAAGTAAAAGATCGGAGTGTTTCTTAATAAGGGAAGAAAAGCTCTCAAGAAGGTAGCGGACGCCTTTTCGTGGAATAAGCCAGCCTACAAATAAAAGGATTTTTTTTGTGGGTGGGAGATTAAGTTTTTTGCGGCACGTTTGTTTGTCACGAGGGCGGAATAAGCTTCGATCGACCCCATTTGAAATTGCCTTGGTTTTTTCAGGAGAGATAAACTGGCGGACAAGATCAACATGATGCACACTATTTGCAGTAACAAAGTCAGCGTGTTTAAGCGTATAGAAAAAGAAGGGTCTAAATAAACGATTGTCCAAACACCAGTGCGTCTCCGTGCCACGCAAGGTAAGGATAAGTGGTTTTCCCGTGATTTTTTTGATGAACACGCCGATGAGCCCTGAAAGTGCCCAGTGTGCATGGATAATGTCTGCGTGGCGGGCATATCGAAGCCCAGTAAGGAAATAAAAGAAAAGGAAAAAGGGAAATTGAAAAAGAGCAAAAAGGCTCGTTTTGAGTGCCACAGGAATGCCGCCACGAGCTGATCGAAGCCGATGGAATTTTCTGGAAAAGAAATACGTAAAACGGTGAATACGGGCAAGAGACGGCGAAGAAATCGACTGCGATGCAGGATCATCAGGAGT
>CAYJLN010000012.1:0-19306 GCA_964371275.1 Candidatus Woesearchaeota archaeon | reverse complement strand
CTTAACTGACTACTTAGCCAACAGCAATAAGACCAATGCAACGTTTACGGTGAAATCTGGCGTTGACGCGAGCGGTGGCGCTTTCGCTAACCCCGACTTTGTTCCTCCTGTTGCAAGCAAAGTTGTCGGCGTGGGTACTACTCTCTATGTTGGAAATCTCGATGAAGATGGTCTTAGCAGATTGATTGCCAAGACAGGAGGCATTGTGCTTACCATCAATGGCGAGGATTACACCTTTACCGTCGAGGAGTACACGTCTGATTCCGTCACCTTAGTTTCTGGCGAGATTACGCTGACTATCTCCAAAGGAGAAACGAAAGACGTTGATGTGAATGGCGATGCCGTTAATGATCTTAGCATTACGCTGCATCAAATCTACCAAAAAAAAGCTGATTTGACGTTCAAACTCCTTGCTGCTGGACGCGTTCCTTCACCAGAGCCTTCTGAGGAACAGGAAACAGGTCAGGCTCAACCTCCTGCTTCTTCTACTAGATCTACCTCATCGAAAGTGTTCTTGATCGGTGGACTTGTTGTGATTATCGTTCTCGTTGTGCTGATTGCCTTGCACTTTTTCCATGGCAGAAACCGCGATGGCGTTGCCTTTTCAAAGAAGGACTTGGGATTGAAAAAAGGCGATGAATTCACGGCCCAAGGACCGCAAACAGAGTATTCGCCCTATGGCGGGCCAAACCAAGGAACGGGGCAATTCCCTCAATAATCTTTTATACTAACCTTTTTCTTAGTATCTTATGCCTGTCAATGCCGACATTCGCTACCAAAAAGCAGAGTCTGATTACCAGAAAGCAGAGACGTCAGAAGAGAAACTCGCAACATTACGCGTCATGCTTTCCTTTGCACCAACGCACAAAGGTGCAGAAGTTTTGCGCGCCCAGATTAAGCAGCGCATTGCCAAGCTAAAACTACAGCTTGAAAAGGAAAAAAAGCAAAAGTCTTCTGGATTTTCCTTTTCTATCAAACGCGAAGGAGCTGCGCAAGTTGTTCTTGTTGGCCCCACGAATTCTGGAAAGTCTACCTTGCTTCGTTCCTTAACGGGCGCACATGTGAAGATCAGCCCCTACCCCTTTACCACAAAGAAACCAGAAGTCGGCATGATGGATTACCATGGCGTCAAGATACAAGTCATTGAAATTCCTGCAGTGGTCCCTCAGTTTGCCGGCACATCTCTCGGTCCTACATTTTTAGGCATTATCCGCCATGCTGATTTGCTTATCTTACTATTCAACACACCTGAAGAAAAGAAACTTCTTGACCAAGAATTGAGTGAGATCTCCAAGCCACGCCTGATCTACAATGAGCAATCTGATTTTCCTGATCGGTTATGGCGTCGCCTTGGACTTATTAAAGTGTATACTAAACAGCCAGGAAAAAAGCCAGAGAAGCTGCCCATTGCGCTGCCTTTACGATCTACTGTTCGTTCTGTTGCCCAAAAAGTCCATAAAGATTTTCTTCAGCACTTCAGGTTTGCCCGTATCTTTGGGGCATCAGTCCGTTTCCCTGGTGCACAGGTTGGTCTTGATCATATCTTGGCGGACGATGACGTTGTTGAGTTTCATCTTTCCTAGAAATCTTTATATTATTCTTTGCCCTTTCTTTTACATGCGCCAGGTGCTTGTTCTTCTTGTCATTTTTGGTTTTCTTGTTGGATGTACGCCTCTGCCTTCTCCTGAACCTCGTGCGTCTTCACCGAATATAACCTCTCCACCACTTTCTTCTAACGATTCTCCACCTTCTGTTCAGCCGCCTTCTCCTGAGATTCCCCTTGACCGTTATTATGACGCCCGTGGCCTGGGGCTTCTTGATTTTCGTACGATGACTGCAGAGAATTGCCTTTCCCTTGTTGCAGATACTCAGGAACAACGGGCATTGCTTACCGAGGACGTTGAAGATACACGCGACGACCTTGAAAAGGAGCAAGTTGATCTTGAACAAGAGCGACAGGCCTATGAGGATTCTCTTTCCTCAGGCAACGATGATTTTATCAGAGAACAAGACGAGGAACTTCATGACCAAGAAGATGACTACGAGGCCGCTGAAGAGCGCTTGAAAGACTTTATCAAACTTCAGGAGAAATATGATCTTGTTATTGATGAAGCGCATAATTTCTGCTTATATCTGCGTGCCTCTCACAAACCTTAAATAGATTCCTTTTTTTGTTCTCTTATGCACGAGCTTGTCCTGCAGTATCGTGATCGACAGCAGCTTATTCAGAAACGTTTACGTGAGTTGCGACGCACCACAGCAGAAACTATTTTTTATGAACTGTGTTTTTGTTTGTTAACTCCAGGAAGCAGAGCACACTCATGCTGGGATGCCGTGCTTCGCTTACGAGCTCATCATTTTTATCGCACTTCTCTCCGCCCTACGCCTCATTTACGCGGCGTTCGTTTTCATAACAATAAGACACGCTACCTTTTGGAGATGAAGCCACAGTTTTCTGTTTTTCAAGACGTTCGTCAACACTGTTCTGATCCGTTTATGCTTCGCGAATGGCTTGTTGCCCATATGAACGGCTTAGGGATGAAGGAAGCATCCCATTTTTTGCGCAATATTGGCTATCGCGGCCTTGCCATCCTTGACCGCCACATCCTCACGAATCTTCTTCGGTGGAAGGTTCTCTCTCGCTTGCCGAAAACACTCACGAAGAAGCGCTATCTTGCGATTGAACAGACCTTTCTCCAGTTTTCTGAGAAGATTGAGATCCCTATCGATCATCTTGACCTTCTTTTTTGGAGTTCTCAGACCGGCGAGGTCTTCAAATGACATCTTCTCGTGAGGTCTCTGAGGTATTGCACTTGATGAAACAGGCCTATGCGACGTTTCCAACACCTATCGTGACGCAGATTGGTGAGGTGACTAAAAGCCCCTTTCAAGTTCTTATTTCGTGCATCTTAAGCTTACGAACAAAAGACGAGGTGACTCTTGAGGCGTCCAAGCGTCTTTTTGCTGTTGCTGCAACACCCGACCAGATGGTTCAGATCTCTCCTGATGCGCTTCGCCGCTTGATTTATCCTGTGGGATTTTACAAGACCAAGGCCAAAAATATCCTGCAGATCTGTCGTCTTCTTCTTGATCGCTTTAACGGCAAGGTTCCTGAGAACATTGATCGCTTAATGGATTTTCCTGGCGTAGGACGAAAGACTGCAGCCATTACGATGGTCTATGGGTTTGGCCATGCTGATTATATCCCTGCTGATGTGCATGTTCATGTGATTGCGAATCGCTTAGGATGGGTGAGAACAAAAAAACCTGAAGAGACTGAACAGGAACTCATGACGGTTGTTCCCAAGCAGTATTGGATGGATCTGAACACTCTTTTTGTTGCGTTTGGCCAGCATGTCTGCCTTACCGTCAGCCCTTTTTGCAGTACATGCCCGGTGAAACGTCTGTGCAAACGCGTTGGCGTGACAAGAAGTCGGTAACAATAGAAAACTATAAAAATGCACTTTCTTCCTTCTGATTATGGGAGAGGTGCAGTATATCGGACTTAAAGATTTTACTTCTGAAGAGTCTTCTGACATCAAGAAACTTTCACTGCGTTATCTTGAAAAGCTTGAACATCATGATTTTCCTTCACGCGTTCATTTGGCGCTTCGCTGCAAAAAATATTCCCGCGAAGGAAAACCAAAGTATTCCTTTCATGGCCGTCTTGACTGCCCTAGTTTACTACTGACGAGCCAGGCTTCTGACTGGGATCTTCACCGAACACTGCACAAAGTCATGCAAAAACTTGAACGCGAATTTCAGCACCGCTTTAAAACTGAAGGCCAGCCGCAGGAAAAGTTCCATCCTCCGCAGCGTGTCCCGATCAAGAAACTGCTCCGCCGATGAAACAAGTTATTCTTCTTCGCACTGATCTAGGAATGTCTGTTGGAAAATGCTGCGCCCAGGCTGCGCATGCAAGCGTTCAGGCAACTCTTGCAACGTCACTGAAAAAACGAACCGCATGGGAAAAAGAAGGAATGAAAAAAGTCGTTCTTCAAGTCTCTACTGAACAAGACCTTCTTCTCTATGCCGGGAAAGCAAAAAAACAGAAGATTGTTGCCGTGGTTATTTCTGATGGCGGCTTGACTGAAGTGAAGCCAGGAACGAAAACTGCTGCAGCGCTTGGACCTGATGACGATAGCGTCCTTGATGCAATTACCGGGCACTTAAAAAAACTCTAATTTTAACTACTTCTTAGTTGTTTCATATAGAAAGATTTATAAATCGGTATCTTTTTTACTTACTATGGTAACAATCAATCCTCCAGGATATGACGCCTATCTTCAGAAGCGTCATTTTCTTGATCAATGTGCTCGTACAGGCATCCCTATTCATGGGTACCTTGACGAAGCACTCTGGGGATCTACTGCTCGACATCTTGTTGGCACTTTATATGATCGCCTTCGTGTCCGTGGTGTTGGTTCTGTCCCTGTTTCTGAAGCCCCTTTGTATGTGATCTTCGCAATTCTTCAGAGAGAACACAATCAGGCACATCGTTTCGTTGAGCCTTTGGAACGGGGTCGTGGCCGCGAAGGTGCACGTGAAGCACTAGAAGAAAAATTTACTATCGAGTATATTCACACTGGCTTAGCCGAACGCGTTTCTCATGTTGATCAAGATGATGATCTTTTCCCCGGTTGTGCTATTTATCGATACGTTTCAACACCTGCTTTAGACCATGAAAAACCTTCAAAAAGACGAAACGCAGCTTGATGATCTTGTTACGCTCTATGATGCGCAACGAGGCGACATCCGTCAAGTGTTTTCTGCTTGGAAATTAACACCAGAATCTTCTCCTGTACCTCCTTCACTTGAACAAGAACATCGTTACATCCGTATCAAAAAAGCGCTGTCTATTCTTTGCGGTTTTGATGCGATACCTCATTTATACGATCAGGGCGCCTATGAATCAGGCATCCGCTATCTTGTTGCTGTTCTGCGGCTGTAATTATTCTACTTCGTATAGCGAATACAGTATTTCTGGTGATTCGGCGATGAGGTCTTCCAATCGTTTCCTTTTCTGTTGTTTGAGCTGTTCAACTTCATATTCGATCTGCTCTTGACGACGCGGATCTGTGTTGTACATGAACGTTACTTTCGTGTATTGTATCTGGTGAGGATTGTAGCCTTCAACGCGAAAAAATCCGCTTTGCATCAGTATCAAATCACGTTTGTCGCTATCGGTAAGTCCTGGAACGGTTGTTATGCCTTCAAATACGTCGAGGTGGTTAGTATAGTTTGGGCGAAGCCACATCATTAATCCTGTAATAATGCGTTTTTTTCTCCCTCTTTCAATGAGAATCTCTGCTATTGTTTCTTCGCCATCAAGCAGCGCACAACACCCTTTATTCTCGCGATATACCCAGCGACATTTCATCTTTTTCTTGCAGTATTGTTGTCTTATTTATTCTTTTTTACCCTACTTGCCCATCTACTGGTGGAATAATAAGCTTTATAAATCCTCAAAAAAGCATCGATTTTAGGACGGTCATAGCGGTCTGGTTCCACCCGATCCCTTTTCGAACTCGGACGTTAAACAGGCCCGCGTTCCAGGTTGTACTGCACTGTGTGTGGGAATCCTGGTTCACTGTCCACTTAGTTCTGCAGATCAACAACCTTTAGCGCTTCTGGCGTGAGCTCAAAATTAAACCCGCAATTTTTTTCCAGCGCAAAGAGGTTATTTCTGAAGTGATCTGCTGCCTGGTAGAATGGCGATGTGTAGAACTTGCTTTTTTTTTCATTGACGCCAACGAGATCAGTTGCGCTTTCCACGTCTTTGTAGTCGCTTATCACACTATCGAGCGCTCTTGTTGCATGAAGTCCAAAGATCCAGGAGTTATTGTAGTACATGGCTGCCTTGATGATATAGGGATATTCGGCACAACTAAACCCCTCTTCGTCTTTGACCTCTCCAATATCGCCTATGCGTTCTGCCAAGTGCCAATTTTTTTCAGATCGCAGCATGAGCTTTCGCGCTTTGATAAATTGCCGTAATGCTTGTGCGTCAGCACTTTCTTGTTCCCCTAGATCTACCTCTATTGCTTCTATGGATCTTGTCAGATTGTCGATCGTTTCGAACGGCGCCATCGACCAGTTTAATTGCTCAGTTTTGAATGAGGTGCCGTATTGCTTTTCGAGTTTTTCTATTGTCTTAAATCCCTCTGCGAAGGTATCTGTCTTGTCAAACAGCATTAGCTTGAGGAGCACCCCTACTAGGAGGATTCCCACAAAAATCACCACCACCTGATTTCTTTTTCTTCTCCGCATTTTTTCTTCTCCCTTTTTTGTTTTTTTAAATGTTCCTTTTTTCTCCCGATCGCTTTTTATAGGCGTTAAGCTTCTGGTTCTTCATGAAAGCGTACCAGCATATTGCGGAACAGCGCGTAAAACTGCTTTTTGAACAGGCGAAATCCTCTTTTTCTGCTCATCCTGAGCGAAGCCATCGGTATGTTCACTTAGCAAGAACCTTGGCGATGAAGGCGAAAATCAAGATTCCTGCTCTCCTTAAACGTCTGTACTGCCCGCATTGTTATCATTTTTTGCGTGCTGGCGTGAATTCCCGTATTCGAACAAAGGAAGGGAAACTCATTTCGTTTTGTTTTCACTGCAAACGATACTGGCGGATGGTGCTACGGCCAAAAATTAAAAAATCGCCGCACGCGTCTTCTCGCTAGTTTTTCTGGAAACAGTTGGAAATACATCGGGAGCCATTCATTTTTGTACCAGTCTTTCTCTCGCTTTAGTGCGTAGCCAAATCCTTTTTCGATTAAGACTTTATCCACGATCCCTCCTTTATGCGGATGGTAATGCTGCTTGGGAAGATGCGAGTGAAAACCGTGCATGTAGTGAGTAATCTCGTGAGCGATGGTGAGCTTGATCATGTCTTCGGGAACTCTGAGATCCTGGAAGAGAGTATTGATTGCTATTTCCGTGCCTTTTTTTGTTTTTTTAATATGGCCGAATTTATTTTTCCATTTCCCTTTCCACCTCACGAAGACGTCTTTTTTTTCAATATCAGGAAAGAACAAGCTCCAGATCTGATTAAAACGAACATCCAGCCATTCTTGGTCGCGCATACAGAACGACTATCTCTTTTATTTTAAAAGATTACGTTTCTTTTTCTAGAAAGGTTTTTATGCCCCTCTTCTGTCGTTTATTGATGAAAGTCGTTCTTGTTCATCGTTGGGATGGAACACCTGAATATGATTGGTATCCTTGGCTTAAACAGCGATTAGAACACAAAGGATTCGAGGTAGTTGTTCCTTCTATGCCAAACACAGCTGAGCCTGAGATTACTGCATGGGTTAACCATCTCAAAAAAGTCGTTGGTGTCCCTGCTCGTCATACGTACTTTATAGGCCATAGCATTGGTTGCCAAACTATTATGCGCTATCTTGAAACGTTACCAAAACATATTCGAATTGGCGGTGCTATTTTTGTTGCTGGATGGTTTGTCCTTGAAAATCTTGAAAATGATGACGTTACAGCAATTGTTCGACCATGGGTGGAGACGCCAATTGATTTTACCAAAATAAAAGAAAAAACCACAAAGATTTCCGTATTTTTATCAGACAATGATCCTTTTGGTGGTTTTAAAAATGCGCCCCTGTTTAAGAAACACCTTAACGCCAAAGTTATTCAAGAAAAAGGAAGAGGGCATTTTACTGCTGAAGATGGTGTGACCGAGTTACCTGAAGTTATTGAAGAACTTAATAAATTTCTACAAACAGCATAAATTCTCCGACAAGGAAATTTAGTTTACTCTTTAACTTTTCTTAAATCGCGCAGTAATGTCAATGAGATCGACGTGACCCATGAATAAGGCGCGGCAACAGTATCGTTCAAGACCTAAAGAATCAAGAACTTTCTTCTTGTCCTCGCCTTTCTTAATGCGCTCCTGAAAGTCCTCGT
This sequence comes from Candidatus Woesearchaeota archaeon, assembly GCA_964371275.1. Classification (GTDB taxonomy): domain Archaea; phylum Nanobdellota; class Nanobdellia; order SCGC-AAA011-G17; family UBA489; genus CAYJLN01. The sequence continues at coordinate 11,392 of CAYJLN010000012.1, read as the reverse complement.
AGAGATGACCTACAGGCTTACCACAAGAAAAACAGCGAACAGGTATAAACATGGTTTTATGCCTCGATTTTACTGAAGCGCGTTTCTTCCTTTTTAAAGCTTTTTATCCCGTTATTTAGCCTCCCTGGATCCCCCCGCTCTGCCCTTCGCTGGCGTTTCTTGGCGATTATTCTTTTTGCGCGCTTTCTTGCTCGACCACCACTTTATGTTCCGGTAGCTCTTCGCTTTTTCTTCGTCTGTTCTTACTCAATGTGCATCACCTCCCGTTCTACAACGATATACCGGTCTGATACCGATTTCACGACAGCATATTCGTCCTTGTTCAGTTTCTCTAGCTTTGTTCTAATGGTCCGCGGCATGTGCATGGACATCACCTCATTATGATAGAAAAGCAGCTTTCTTTATAAGCGCACGGCGTAAACGTGAAGAGTGAATAGCTACTGGAGACTATAGGTTCTTCTTGCCTTTGTCTTTTTAAATCTCCTTCGTATCCTTTTTCTACAGTATGAAAGAACCTTCTATTCCTTCTGTTTTAAACGATTTTCTTCATCTTCCTCATCTCTCTGACGGGCGCATTGATTATACTCATTCATCTGCAGCACCCATCCTCATTTGCTTTGTGTTCTATACGGATAAGCTTCTTCTTTTACAACGTAGTCAGGAAGTCCATGCGTATCGTGGATTGTGGAGTGTGGTGGCAGGATTTATTGATGATGAACGACAGACACTGTCTGAAAAAGTTTTTGAGGAGCTGATCGAAGAGCTTGGTGTCGATTCTACTCTTATTCAGTCGCTTTCATTTGCAGAGCCGTATCAGTATACTGACGCTGATTTAGGAAAAACATGGATTCGTTATCCTATCAGAGTTTATCTTAAGCATGAACCTGCTATTACTCTTGATTGGGAGCATACTGAGTATCGATGGGTTGTTCCTACTGAACTTTCCTTATTTCAGACTGCACCCGGCTTAGCACAGAGTTTAGAACGAGCACTTGCTCCTTAACGATAAGATTTTTGTCGGGCTTTTCGTGGCTTCGAATCGTTTGGTTTGTGGGCTTCGTTACGACGTGAATCGGGAACCAGCAAGTTACGATCATAGTCCAAGAATGTTTGCCTAAGCTGCTTACTTCGACTGATTTCAACTAAGGCACGGGCAACGCATAAACGCGCTGCTTCAGCCTGTGAATGCCAGCCCCCTCCTTGAACATCAATGTCAATATTCACCTTTTCTGCGTACTCAGGAGCTAATTTTACTGGCTCAATAACCATCATGCGAGCGATCTTTGGTTCGTAGGTATCGAGAAGCTGTTTGTTGATTCTGATGTAGCCTTTGCCTTCCCGTGCTGTCGCTCGTGCAATCGCGTGTTTTCTTTTTCCTGAGACTTGGACAATTTTCATGGTGTGTATGTGCGTGATCCTTGCGGCGCTTCTTCTTGCGGTCTTGCAGTTATTGACAGACAGTATTCGCCTGCTCTGTTTATAACCGTTGCCGTTTCTATTAACTTTTGGATGGTGCGAGCAAATTCTTTTGGCGAAAAACTCTCTGTTCCCCCGTTTCTTGTTGCAAATCCTGCCAAACCCTCGATGGTTATTCTTGATTTTGGCTGCTTCATTCCATCAAGCATCCTTCGTGCTAGGTCTTGTTCGCGGTCGGTTAATTCTCTGAACACCTCATCAATTGTTTTCATGGTTACAGTAACCTACACACCTCATGAACGCTGACGTGATTAATGCTTTTTGTCTGCGAGATGTGGATTTCTGGGAAAGATTCTGCTTTTTTATTCTGGAATTCTTCAGGAACGCCAATGTGACACATGACATTTCTGAATGCTTTTCGTCCTTTTTCCTGCTTATGCGGCAACATGCCCCGAATAATTCTTCTCACAAATCGGTCTTCTTTCTTTGGAATAAATGGACCAAACGTTGGACCACCACGAGAACGCTTGTGCTTGTAATGATCAACGATCTGCTGCCGTGTTCCTGTGATGACCGCCTTTTCTGCGTTGATAATATCTATTTTTTCTCCAAGTATGGCTTTCTTTGCGACGATGCTTGTCAACCGCCCTACAATCAAATCTGTTGCGTCGATGATCATCCTATAATCCTTACTCCTTTCCCTGTTGGATTTTCTTTGAGCACTTGCTGAATGGTGAGCGGAGATTTTACCTTTTGTTTTGCTGACGTTGAAAACTGCCAGGCTGCAATTTTTACTTTTTTTGTTATCTCTCCCACACCTAATACTTTTCCTGGAACGAGAATGATGTCGTTGTCATTTGCGACTTGCTCTATTTTTGCGAGATTGACTTCTCGACGTAACCGGGTTGGCTTTTCTAACTCATCTGCGATTCGTCTCCAGAGAAGAATATTATTTTTTCGCCCTGCTTCTTTGAGCTCCCTGATTAACTGAAGCAGTATCGGGTTTGTTGGTCCTGTTGGCTTGCCCATAGTTTATGACACTCTTAGAACATCGACGCTCTACTCAACGCGTGAGCTCGCAGAGGTATCTAACGGGCTTTTCTTGGTCTTTTTAAGCTTTTTGCAGGGTTATTTTCTGTCCTGCTTCAAGTTTCCGAGCTTCTTTGCCTTTTGCAAAAATTTCTACTACACCCGATCCTGAAGAGAGGAGCGTGTTCTTTTTGATTATGACGCCACCGTTTTCAGGGATTGCAATCACAGGATTTCCCGTTTCGTTTAAGTAATCCCTTATTTCTTTGAGATTATCTTTTGTATAATGGCAGAATACCGCGTGTCCGCTTAAGAGATTCATTCCTGCGTTGTCAACAACGCCTGTTTCATTTTCACTTTGTGCTAGCTTCACATCTTTTCCTGTGATAATCGCACCTGCGCTCCCGCCATAGTACGACCTGCCGTCTTTTATGTATTCTGCTAACTTTGTATCGAATCCGCATTTCCGCAGTTCAATTAGCAATCTGAACGTGTTTCCCCCACCAATATAGACCCCTGCAACATCCTTAAGATTTATTTTCTTTAGCTCATCTGCCTCCTGGATCATTAAGAACTGTGTAAATCTGAAGGGCTTGAAATTCTGCTGAATCCACTCCAAACAAAGTGCATAAGGCGGTTCTCTTGCTAAAGGAATGTATAAGACTGGTTTTTTTCTCTTTAAGCTCTCGATAAACGCCTTGTCAATAGCCCATGATTGCTTTCCCGATCCACCGCCAGACAAAAAAATAGCCATGGAATCTCTGTTTTTCTCTGTGTATTTAATTTTTTGTGTTTGTAAGATACCCTTTAAGTATAGATTCAATTAAATTTACTGGAATTGTTTTGATTTCTTCAGAGCCGAAGGGATTTATGACGAGGTTCGCATAGTTTAAGGTCTGTCTGTTCGCCTCGCCAATAGTAGATTTTATAGCGCCTACATACGGCAACAAACAAGCTACCATGTAGTCTTCAATATTCTCGTTTCTTAACAGATGGTCTTCTCTTGCAAAGTGATACAGCAGACATTCTTTCGCATCTGTCGTTACGATTAGGTTTCTTCCGATAACGAAGAAGGCGTTATCTCGTTTAACAAGCGTTCTTATCGTTCTTACAGTCTTTTCCCAATGAGAATCTACAAGGTCTGGTATAATAATCAATCTGTGCTGTTCTTTAAGTGCTTCAGGAGTATATTCCTTTGCGCAGTACTTAGATGGCAGATGTGTATACGCATTAGAATATATAGACCGTACTTTCAGATTAAATTTTTCACTTATCTTCTCTGAAAAATATAATCCAATAAAGGAATCTCCTATGAACGTATAGGGGTCGACATGGACACATTCTGAATACTTATTAGCTATCTTCTTAGCCAGCTCTTTAAATTTCTTAAATGAAGATACTCGAATTTCTTTTGTCTTTATTTCTTTGGCGAGCGTATCCTTGAGCTGTTTCCTTTGTAAACAACGTATGGGTTCGCCCCTCAAAAAAACCCTTACAGATGTTCCCCTATTCCGCGGCACATAAAACTTTTTTGAGCAAAGTGGAAAAGGAAAACCGATGTTTTTGTTACATTGAGGATTTCTTTCTTTTCTTAGAACAACACAAACCTCTTTCGTGTAGGAAAATTGTCGATACTCCGATTGAGATTCTTCAAAGCGTTTTATATCTTTTCTTAGTTTATTCGAATTGAGGGTAATCAGTGAGTCGAGCAAAGAAAATAGCTTATTGAGGGTTTCTTCCATACGTTTTTGATAATACATTTCTTAAAAAATGTATCTCCATATAATAATATGAGCATGCGGGAGATAGGATTTGAACCTACGTACCCACTAAGGGACTAGCCCCTCAAGCTAGCGCACTTGACCGCTATGCGACTCCCGCGTTGTGATGCACATCAGTTGAAGCTTTATAAGCGTTTTTATGACGGTTTTGAGAATCCATACGGCGGCACCGCAACCGATCGTAATTCTTCCTGTTCACATGAAACGTTTCCGGCTCGAGGTGGGAAAAGTTTATAAATCACCCCACTCTTGATACGCCATGCAAACGGTCGAATGTGATGCCAAAGGAAGGTTATATCTAAAGCAATCTCTGAGAGAGAAGTACGGGAGACGTTTCGTTACGGTTCCTGCACGTGGAGAGATCCTTTTGATTCCCGTGCCGAAAGATGCAGTTACTGATCTCCGTGAGGCGACGTCCATGTTACGCGGTAAATCGATGCGCGAACTCAAAATGGCTATTGAGAAAACAATCCGAGATCAGGTGAGAGCGTGACCTATGCTGATACAGACTTCTTTCTTGCACTAATTAAAGAAACTGACTGGTTGAAGACACGAGCGTCAAGGGTTCTTCGTCGTTATCGGATCTTTCTCTGGACATCGATCGTGACGATCATCGAGTTACTTCTTCTTTCTGAACGGTTTACTCTTGATCCGGAACGCGTGGTGATGGACGCTCTCGAGATTGCTCCTGTCCGAGATACTGAACCGCGAACACTCTTGCTTGCCGCTCACTACATGAAGGAAAACAAATTACATACTTTCGATGCGTTGCATGCTGCCTTCGCGAAAGATGATGAGATCATCAGCTCGGACAAGGCCTTCGATAGGATTCCGTTCTTGAAGAGAATTCCTTTATGAGACTCAACACGTATAACGTGCCGGCACTGGGCGCTCACGATAGACACTTGAATTCTCTAGAAACATTCTCTACGAGACAGGCTATAGCGCATACTATAATCGCCAGCTGCATCTTCTAGTCTATCGAACAGGATTTCAAGTTCCTGCGCTTCCCGTTCAATTGCAGGGCTTGGAGGAATTTCATGTGCTTTTTTTGCAACGTTTTCAATTTTTCCCGCAAGCGTTTCTAAATCTCCTTCAGACAGTGTTTTTCTGAGCAGTTCGACTCCACGACCTGTCGTAAATTCTTGGCCGTAGTCTGTTCCACAGTCCGTCGTTACTACGCCTTCGCCGTGTAGTCCCTGCCGGATATACCCTGCGAGTTTTTGCAGTAACGGACTATCTTCAGGCCAGACTCTTCCGCCCGCTACGCGATCCAATCGCACGGATGTAGATCCTGCAGTGTTTGCTATCGCGCGGTATAGTGCACGTATTCCCTCGTCTCGACAATGGGGCATCACTTTTAGAATCAGAATTTCCTATAAGAAGATTATGGTGCTCAAAACGTTATTTTTCTTTGATCTTAGAAACTAATTTTTCGAATTCATCGAGCTTATCATCAAATATGGCAACTGCCTTGATGAGCATTTCTTTTGGCGACAATTGACCCCAGGGTTCTATCGTGAAAATGAATTGTTCTTTGCTGGGCGTTATCTCGATGCCGTTACGTTCACAGATATCCTCATACGCTTCGTTCCATTTGGACACGTCGCTGATCTCGAGCTTGCTGCCTTTTTTGACCAGCATTCCTTTGCATTCTTCTACTGCTTTGGCTGCGTCACTCGTGCTTGATGTTTTGATCTCTGGATAGCCCCGATAAAACACGAGACCTGGAGAAAATTTCACGTGATCTTTTCCTCTGCCGAGCACGATGGTTCCGTCGATTTTCAGTTCCTGTTCTTTGAGCAGTTTGGTAATAGGAAGATTGTCGATAGCAGGCTTTACCTTTGGATCTTTTGTTTCAATAGCAGATGAATAGACTGTTCCCGGACCTTTTGCCTTGAGCGTGAAGACAAGCTCGCATCGTTCGCAGCCCTTGCCTTCGCATTTACAGTCTTCTTTCCGTGTGTATGACTTCAGGTCTGTTGTTAACGGCACGAGCCCTAATCGATGAGCAACCAGCTCGTCATACAATGCAGAATTATTCTCCTTGATTTTCACGTCCTCAACTGCCAGGGTTGGCACGTGATTGATGACAAATCGCCGTATCATATTGGCGACTGCAGGATTAATGCCTTCTATCGTGAAGATTACTTTTTGTTCTTCTTTCTTGAGCACGTCGATTTTCATTTATACACGTCTTCCCCTCTTTCCATAGCTTCGTCGACAGCCATCAGTAGGAGTTCCTGTCACGTCTTCAATGATGCCAATACGCAACCCTGAACGCGATAATGCTCGGATTGCTGCCTGCGCTCCTGGACCTGGCGAGTTTGGACCGTCATGGCCTCCAGGTGCGCGAATACGAATATGCAATGCGTTAATGCCTTTGTCTTTGATCGCTTCTGCGACTTGCTTTGCTGCGTTCATCGCTGCTGTTGGCGACCCTTCTAATCGGTGAGCTTTGACCATCATGCCACCAGAGGCTTTTGCGATGGTTTCTGAGCCTGTAATATCGGTGATGTGGATAATCGTGTTATTGTAGCTTGAGTAGATGTGAGCGATGCCCCAGCGTATCATGTCTTTTTTTTCAACGGTTGTCATTATGCGGCAACCTCAACTGCTGCTTCTGCTGGCTTTTCTTCTGCTTTTGTTTCCTTTACTTCCACTACGCCTTTTTGCTCGACTTTTCGCTCTGGATGATCGGGATTCTGCAGACTGGACAATGCATTGAACGTAATTTTGTCTTCCTCTGCTTTTTTGACTAGATATGACGGCACGTTAATGGTCTGGTTATTGACGAGAATATGCTGATGAACCACGAATTGTCGCGCCTGCTTTGTTTTTCGTGCAAGACCTTTTGTCACGACCATGGTTTGTAATCGTCGCTCCATGAGCTTTTCGATGGGCAAGTCTAATACCTCTTCTATCTTGGATCCTCCGCTTAACACCCCCAAATTCACTAGCCTGGTGAGGAGCTGCTCCTGCTCTTTCTTACACTGCTCTTCCCTTCCCTTCACTTTTGATCCTGCGATGATTCGCTTTGCCTGCTGCTTGAATTTCCTGAGCAGGGAGTCAATCTTCCAGATTTCTTTCTTGTTTTTCAAGCCGTATTTTTTCTTCAGGACTGCTTCTGATTCTAAGCGATCACGCTTCCATGGATGCGATGGACCGCTGTATTTTCTGCGCTGCTTGCGAGGATGACCCATGGGTTGCTTATTTGCCTCCTGGTTTGGCATCTGCTTTTGCTACGGCCATCTTTGCTGCTTTTTTCATGACACCCACGGTCCTTCCATGCCTGAAGTGCGATTTTGTTCGCTGACCTCTGACTGGCTGTCCAATGGCGTGACGCATTCCTTTGTAGGACTTGATGCGCTTCATTCGACGAATGTCAAGTTCGAGCTGGAGTTTAAGATCTGCGCTGAACAAATGCTTATTTTTTCCTGTGTCCGGATCTTTTTGCCTGTTGAGCATGAAGCTCGGGACTTTTCCTTCTGGCTCTTTGAGGAGCTGCTCTACTTTTTGGATCTGCTCATCTGTTAATTCCCCGATCTTTGTTTGTTTATCAAGGTTTAAAATCTGGCAGATCGCGTTTGAGAAACCGAAACTGACGCCTTTTATTTTTGCCAGCCCGCTATAGGTCTGCTGAGTGCCTTTAATGTCAGCATTCGCTATACGGACGAGTTCTTTCATCGACTTTCAGGAGAATGGGCGATTTAAAAAGGTTGCTGTTTAGCTGCGATTTTGCTTGTTTTTATGGTTTGTAGGTTTCTTTTTCTTGAGATTTTTTCTTCCCGTACTGGTCCATCAGTGACAATGCTCTTTCCAGTGCAGTAATGAGAGGTTTTCTGAATCTTGCATAGTTGCCACTTGCTTTTAATTGTGACAATTGGTCGTTGATCTCTTCTTGTAAACGAGGCGTTTCTTCTATTTTAGCACCTGTGATGCCACAATATTCAAGATTCCTTAACTGTGTTGTCGAATAGTTTCCTTTCCGGGATGCTTCCGTTGTGAATGATCCATACCCTATTTTGACATGATCTGGGAGCGAGATTTGGAGTGTTCTTGCTACGGTAATCAATGTTTCAAGATCATAGTTTCCCATCTGTTCTCTGATTCGCTTCCGTGTTTCTTTTTTTAGAGAGTCTGTTTCATTTTCCGTTACTTCTGATTGTTCAAGTGTCATTGTGCGCCCCCTTCTCCTAATTCAGTAAAAAATCTATATAAATATTTTCTACAAAAAAACGTTTATTTTGTAGGAAGATTTAAAAGTCAGTATTCATTCACTTTTGCATGGATGAAATCCTTTCTGTCCTTAAACGTGACTTTGGCCTCAGAAAGAATCATATTTTGATCCTTGAGGCACTCCAACAGTCAGATAACACTGCTGAAGCCCTTTCAAGATCGACAGGAATTCCTCTTGGGCGCATTTATGGGTTTTTGCATTTTCTTGAATCAGAAACTCTTATCGACAAAAGCCCCCAGCATCCTGCTGTTTATTCTTTCCAACACAAACAAGAAAAGCTCAATGATTTTCTTCTCCACCGTTTTGATCGTTTTCTTGATGCAGAAGCTGCCATTGCCCACCTCCTTGAAAAACAGAATCTGAAAGAAGAAACTAAAGTCATCGATACGAGCAAGGAATATGTTCTTGAGACGTTTAACATGCTCAAGGAAGGTGGTGAGCTTAAAATCATCGTTCGCAATACCTCTGTTTGTCCTGACTTGTATCCGTTTGACAAAAAAGAATTTCTGAAAGTGCGATTACTTGTTGAAGAAAAACGAAAAAAGAAACAAAAAACCACCTTATCGTCAGGAACTCACCCTTCGTCTACACTGTTTATGCTGTTTCATGAGCACACGCGTAAGGGGTTTAAGATCGATTACATTCTCACCAAACAAGGTGTAGATCTTTATTTTGATATCCTTTTCAAGTTGTTTCCTCGTCGTTTTGTCCACAAGATTATTACGGAGATCCTTGCGCGTCTTCACACATATCCAAACGTGAAAATTCATATTGTCGATGATTTTATCCCCTACAATCTCTACTTGTCCCCTACCAGAGTCCAGCTTGTGCTTACACATGGTGGCGGCGTTCTGAGCGGATTTGCATCTAACAATTCTGGTGCCGTATCAGTATACAGCGATCTTTATGAGTCTATCAAAAAACGATCACGTTCTATTGCCTCCTATCTACAGCGCAAACTCAAAGAACTCGCTTAATTGCCGACAAAGATTCTATACCGATCTTCTTCTCGCAGCTCCATGAGAACCCGCTTGATCACTGCTTTTTCTGGATCAGGCATGAGCTTTACCCGAGCTTTAATATCCTCAAAGTTTTCAAACGGCTTGATGTCCCGCTGCTCTAAAATCTCCCACATATGCTTCTTTCCAATGCCGGGAATTAACTCAATCTGGTGGCTTCTCGTATTCAATGGCTGCGCCTTGTTGAAAAACTCGACGAAGCGCTGCTCGTTTTCCTTTACCGTCTTCCCAACCACCTGATCAAGATTTAATTTCGCTGTTTCCGTCAGCTTATTGTAGGGAATCCTGCCAATAATATGGTGAATTTTGTCCCGCTTTCCTTCACCCATGTAGACTTCTTCATTTGGCTGCAAAAATATCCCTTTCTTGGGCGTTAATTCAAGCAGAACTAAGAAATTCTTTCCAATAACCTGGGCGACAGGAGTCTTCATATGCATTGGTCTGGTGTCTGTCAAGTACCCATACGGGAGAAAATCCAGGACGATTGCTTGTTCTTCTCGTACATTCTTTTTTATCATAGGACATCACCAGACGTTGGTTCACTTTACGCACTCGAGTATTTTTTGCACTTCTTCCTGCTTTAAGGTTATTTCTTCGCTTGCCAATGCCGCTTTGAGCGTTTCTGGCTCTTTTGGGGCTATATCGACGATTTTTGCGATGTGTTTTTCTTTCAATCGCGCGATATTTAACGCCCGTATTTTCTCTTTCGTTTCTTGGGCCTCTTTTGCGTCTTTCTTTCCAAAGACATTCACGTATTCTAGTGTTTTATTGGAACGGAAGCCAAGCTCTTTTTCTTTTTTAATATGGTTTAGTTTTTCCCTGACTTCTGCCATCGTCAATGGCTGTTCTTCCAGCAGCTCAATTTCTGTCATAGGTCATCTTCTGTAAGTGTATTGGATGAACATACACTGCTTTTTCCTTGTTGCCGTCCATAAACGTGACGCGGTAACAGTCTCCCCGTTTTCCCGTGACCATGCCTGTTCTGCCGTAAAATCGCGGCAAAAACATGCCTTCATGGACGCTTGAATTTATTTTAAGCACCACGTAATCGTTGACCTGCAGATGCTGCAGGTAGTCGCGAATGCTGACGCGTCCGCGTTCAGACACCCGTCTTTTGAGTTTTGCTCTGCTTTTTCGCCGCATTCCGCCTTTGCGCTTTGCCATTTTGACAAAAAAGTTGAGGGCGTTTATAAACCTATTGCTTTGCCTGTTCCAAAGCGCTCCGTAAGGCGTTATCCATGGCTATGAAGAGGTTTTCGCTGCTTGTTGTTGCAGTGCTGTTTCTTCCTGCTGCCGTAATCGTTGTGGTTAATTCGAACTGCTCTTCCTGTTGTTTCATCTCCAGGAGAAGCTCCGAGAACTCACTAAGATCTTCGCTCATCTTTTTGGCGTAATTGCCCACGATTTTCTTGATGACAATCAGCTTTGCTGGTTCGAGTTCATGGAACCCCTCCAGCTTGATGTGACCGCCCAGTTCAATCATGGTGTTATTTCTTTCTCTTTTTATGATCTCTATTGTATAAATATCTTTCCTTCTCGCCCACGAAAAGATTTTAAACTCACTCTTGGTTGTTTGCCCTATGAAACATCCGCTGAAGGTCACGTTTCTGTTGTTCTTCTTGTTTTTGATTGCACAGGTGATTGGCTTGGGGATTATTCGAAGCTATTTATCTGTTGAGACGGTGATTGTTGGGAATCAAACCGTTGTGATGCAGACCTGGAAAGAGCTTCCCTACCATGTTGAGCGCCCTGATTTCGCTGAAGAAACGAGCTATATCCCCCTGTTTTTGATTATTCTTCTTGCGACAGTCATTGTCTTGATTTTGTTTAAGCTGAAAGCGTTCCGGCTATGGAAATTTTGGTTCTTTTTGTCGGTGTGGTTTTGTTTAGTGATCGCCTTTAAGGTG
>CAYJLN010000011.1:10737-20415 GCA_964371275.1 Candidatus Woesearchaeota archaeon | reverse complement strand
AGAGAGGATCGCCTTTGTCAGCCTTGATACGATGATCAACGAGCTGGGGCATAAATAAAGGAGTGTAACCTGCATCAAGGCAGTTTTCTAGAGCGGTATCTATCTCGCTGTGATAAAATATCTGGGTGTCTTCTTGCGCCATTGTACTGGAGACCATAGAACAACGGGTATGAACCCCTATATAAAGCTTTCTATTGTTACTACTAAAAAGAAGTCAATAAAACCATTTACCTAAACCTTCTTGTTTTTCAGCGTCTCGTCCGAAAATGCTTTCGATACGCATTTTAGTCAGCTCAAGATTTTGTTTGAGATAGGGTGAAAGGTTGTATTTTTGTGCAAGCTGGAGGCTGGGCTCAAGATATTTCGTAATGCTGCCTTCAGAAACCGTAAAAATGATGCGCCCGCCGCATTTCATGCATTTACCAACAAGAGGGGGCCGTCGATATTTCTCATTGCAGTCCACACAACGAAATTGTTGAGTAGAGAACTTACGGAGGTTCCCTTTAATGTCGCGAATGAAATGACGTTCAATAACAAGTTTGGCAACATCGTCAGTATTGACGGCGCGTATTTTTTCTGCGAGATCCATTTGCCCAAGAACCTTGTCTTGCATCGTTGGTAAACTCTTATAGGAACTGCAACGGACACCATCATTAATATCGTCTGTATTGTGGGTAAATCCAAACCCCCAGGTCTCTCCAGGAACATCGAGGTATTTTCGTAGCGTCGTAATCTGAACATCCCACGGATTCTTGTACTGCGACGCAGCCTCATAAAGTTCAAGCGGGTAACGAAAGACGACATCCATATCAAAAACCATGTCATCAACTTCGCGGGGAATAATTTGCGAGCTTAAGACAAGAGGTGCGTCTTGTGTTGCACCGCGATGATTAGGAAGATAAAGCCGGGAAAAATTAAGAAGTGTATCGAAGAGGAGAACAGCACAACTTTCATCACCATCGCAGTCACGGCGCATAATGCTATGGAAAAGAGGGTGTGCTAAAAAAGCTTGAACCTTGGAGAAGCCAATGATGCGCCCGACGATTCCTGCCGAAGTATGGGGTGCTAATCCGACAATAAGGTGGCCTACAAGATCGTCCTTTGTCTTCAGATTATAAAATGGAGGAAGGCGATAAAGAGAAGCAAGAAGCTCGTCAATAAACCGGGCGACTCTGAAAAAGATCTCAGCAGCACTCTCTTCGAGATTCTCACTATATCCAGGGAGAACAACGTCTTGGCATTTGATCTCAAGAATTTGCAGGTCAGAAACAAGGTCTTTGCCATAGATATCTTGGGTGTAACCAAGGTCCTGTAAACGCGCGACTGTAGTCCCAATTTCTTTTGGCCTGAAATGAGTAAGGGGCATTTCAGTGATGTCGTAACGAATAGTCCCGTCTTTGTTCACATAGATGTTGTGCTTTGCACGGAGAATGCCTTTGGCAAGATGTTCAGGGATATGCTCTCGGTTCGATGTACCGCGAACGCCTTTGATAAGCTTAGGATAGTCTTGAATATTGAGTCTCTTAAGTGCAAGGGTGAAGTACTTTTTGATATCGAGTTGCTGTCGTTTATACGGAAGCGATGCGCCGGGATGGCATTTGCTTTTTTCTGTCGTGCCGCAATAGCGACACACATACAGTTTCTTTGTTTTTGTATCGCAGGTTTCACACACGGAGTAAATCGTTTCGCATTTGCAGGATAGGCAATGAAAAACAGGAAACTCTCCGCGGATATACCCTTTTTCAAGTGCAGATTGAAAAGAACGAAGCCTTCCTCCTTCTGCACCGACAGGGAAGAGAACTTGGGGGCTGCCAGTAAGTTTACGCATTTTTGCCTTTTCAGGACGCCCCATGCGCGCGCCAATATAAGTTCCTGATTTGTCGCGGATATGTAGGCCAGGATTGAGCATCTCAAGAACAGAAGACGCATCAGGACGAAAATGTTCCAGAGTTTTTTGGAATGCGGCTGCAGAATCTCCGTCAATAACAATGTGCTCTTGCGAAATACATTGATGCGGAACTCCAAGAATTTCTAGCATTCGTTTCTCGCGGTCAAAAAGGCGCTCCCCAAGACGCAGCGGAAAAATGAGTTTATCAGGCGACTTTGTTGCATACTGATACCAAGAAACAAGTATAAGAAGGTCTTCTCGTGAAAGCTCCGTCCAAAAAAATGTGTAGCGGGGATGCAAAGGAACATGATAGCGCTCACAAAGAAGAACTGCCTGTTGGACAGTAGGGTACACATGAAAGATATCCTGAAGAAGCGCGTCTATAATTGGTTTGTCTTCATCATAATCGCGACCAGCAAGGTTTTTCTCAAGATCTTGAATCCACCACTCCTCACAATACCCGACAGGGACGAGAGCATGAGCGCGATTAAGAAAATCGCCGTAGCAAATTAAAAGGTCTCCTAAATAAAGGATTTCGACGATCTGCGACAGCACTTTTTTGGCTTCATCAACAGACTCTAAGTAAAGAACATCTCCATTCTGCAGTTTAACAACAGGTCCTTGGATAACATCGCACACCCCGATGACGGTTGATTTTCCTGGCCTCTCAACTTTAAACTGCGTACCAATAGCAACAAACCGATTGAGTACAACCATGGTGGCAGGATGTAACGCCTGCGCAGACAACCCGCTGTTACGTCCCCGACCATAGCGAAGACGAAATCCTCCTTTTGCAAGGGGGTGGGAAAAGACAGGGCGGCCAGCAACAAGGTCTTTGATGTAGGTGTAATCTGGTTTGATCTTAACATCCTGCGTGACTTGGGTAGCTGCTTGTTTGGATTTGATGCTCTTTTGAAGCTTTAAGAACTCGCCAAGAAATTCCCACATGCTAAGATCGAACTCTTTGCCCCACTTGCTGAGTTGTTTATACAATTTAGTTGCTTTTTGAGCGATGCCTTCACCGATAACAAGGCAAGGACCATTACGAATACGATCTGTCGTTACACGGTCGAGTCCTTTATAGTTGCTCACGTCATACTTCTCACTCGGGTCTCCTTCAATTTGAACAGGAATATGGCTCACGAGATACTCAATCTCCTGTTCACTCGGAAGATATTGAAGATTGGTGACTTTGTCATGATAGTCATAGAGCTCAGTTGAAAGGCGCTTGATTTCGTCAGGACTCGGGTCATAATCTGCGTATCCAAAATGTTTGCGGACATAATCGCCAATAACAACGGACACTGCAGCCGCTGTTCCGCCGGCACTGCGAATTGGTCCTGAAAAAAAGAGGGCGATATATTCTTGGCCATCGCGTCGTTTTCGAATATCAAGCCTCGTGAATCCCTCTAAAGGAGAAGAAACGACGCCGTTAGTAATATACGCAATGCCAAGACGTATGCCAACTTCCATCGCTTCCTTCTTGTCGTTGAAAGAACAATATTTTTCCTGGGCGACTTCGAGAGCAATAGAAAGAGCAACGCGCCAGTCAAGAGGGGCGTACTGGAGTTCTAACTCTTTGATACGTGAAACAATTGTAGTATTTTTTAGTTGTGGGGCAACAATACTGATAAGACCAACAACGCGTTCAGCCATGTTGCGCGCAAGTGGGGTCTCGACATGATCAACAGGATCGTACCCCTTATGGCGCGCTGTTTCTGCGAGATCATACGCACGTTTGACTTCCTGTTCGATATGCGCGATATACAAAGAAGGCATGTTAGACTGCCGACTGGACAAAGTCGAGCATGGTCACCTCGCGGGTCTTAAGGTTAAGCAACGGAACCTTGCCGGGATCTGGGTTATTGCCTGTTTTGATTTGGAAGTCTGTTTTTGATTGCCAGCAAGAGGCATTAATTGTAATAACTCCATTATACACGCCGACATCGGATTTGTGCATATCTCCGCAAATAAGGACATCGGGAACAGTAGACACAATGAGCGGATCATCAGTTGTTTCTGGTGTGTAAATCGTCGCAGTATGACTTGGGGCAAGATGCCTTTTTTGGAGTAAAAACTTATGGACGACGCAGGGATTATCACGCGGTTTCTTTTCTCGCAAGCAGGAGATGGTATCAATGTAGTAATGAAAACTCGCGCCATGATAAATCAAAATATTAAATCCTTCAAACTGGGGTGAGGCGTGAACATTCACAAGAGAAGGGTTGCTTACAAAATAGGTGTTAGGTAGCTCGTAAAGTTTGGCTGCATACTCTTTATGAAGTGGTGGTTGCGGTTGTGAGATGCGGGTTGCATCATGATTTCCTGGAGCGATAATGATCGCGAGGTCTGGTCGTTTGATGAGAGAGAGAAGCTCAGCGAGACGGGCATATTGTAATTTGATGTCGTGCAAAAGAAGATTGTCTTCCTGGCCTGGAAACACCCCGATGCCATCGACAAGATCACCAGCAACAAAGATATATTTCACATTCTTAGCGAGAGACTTCTGGTTTTCATTGCCATATTCTCCATTCAGCCACTGAACAAAGGTCAAGAACGCGTCTTCAAGGAAATATTTCGAGCCAACATGAATATCTGAGATAAACGCAACGTATGCTTCGGTTGGAGAGTGCTTATCTTTCGTGTTGATAATTTCAGGATAAAGAAGATGCGTCGCGGTAAGCATATCTCGATGAAGGACCCCGCGGACACCAATAACTTCGTCAAAACAAAGCGTAGAGGTCTGTTTGAATATCTCTTTGCTCTTACTAAAAAAAATAGGAAGGCTTCCTGTAGAGTCTTCAAGAGTAACGATAAGATCTCCATTTTTTGTTTCGCGTTTGTCATAAACAAGCCCAATAATAGAGATGTCAGATCGATCTTGTTTGCCATTTAAACGGGAAATGCTGGTAAGATTTTGGAGCTCTGGGCGGTATTTCAAGATGGCGCTCAACGCGTCGTAACGGAGTTTATAGTAGGTAACAAAATCTTGGGCATCGCGTTTGCTGCTTTTTTCCTGATAGGTTTTCACAACCGTCACAACGGGAGGCACCAACGCAACGGTGTCTAAAGGTAAAGGGTTTTCTGGTGATAGTTGGTTAGGGGGAGGCTGAAGGATCTCAAGAAAAGAATGGTAAAACCCCGCATCACGTCCTTTTTCCTTAAGAACTCTGCTTTTCTCAAATTCAACCCAGTTGATATCAATAGCACCTTGCTCTTGTAAAGATCCGTAGATATCCTGCGTAAGGACTGAAGGGGTTTGTATTGGTTTGGATTTTTTGAAAAGATCAAAAAAAGAGTGGCCAAGACGTTCAGGATGTTGTCCTTCAAAAAATTCCGGGCTAACAAGAAGACCGTGTTCTAAGCATGTCAAAATAAATTGTTGCTGGTCCATTCAAAACCCTAGGCTCTCCTTCAACAGCGTATTAATCTCAAGGAGGTTCTCTTTAGGGAGAGTAAGATTGATTTCTCGCATACGCCCATATCGTCCTTTGCTAATGACTCTTGCGTTAATGATGCCAAGCATGTCTAATTCGCCGATGATATCCCCAAGTCTGCGTTGAGTAAGCGGTTTAACGCCAGATTTATTACAGCAATCTTGGTACACGGTGTAGATATCTCCTGTAAACACGCCCTTTCCTTGGCCGTTGCAAACAGTAAGAACGCTATAGAGGGTAAGTTTGAACTGTTTTGGCTGGGTCACTATATTTTCGACAACACGATCGCGTTCAATCTTTTCTTCCGCTAGATCAATATATTTCGCCGCAATGGTTTGGTCTCCTTTGCGCTCAGCAAGTTCTCCAGCAACACGAAGGAGCTCAAGTGCTCGCCGTGCGTCTCCGTGTTCGCGCGCAGCATACGCAGCGCACTTTTCAATGACGCCTTCGCCAATGATAGCGTCGTTAAAGGCGAGTTTGGCGCGTTGACGAAGGATTTTTTGAAGTTGGATGGCATTGTAAGGAGGAAAAATGATCTCTTCTTCATTAAGGCTGCTTTTAACACGAGAATCCACGTTGTCAATGAATGTTAGGTCGTTGCTAATGCCAATAAACCCGATCTCGCTTTTCTCAAGCTCTGAATTAAGGCGGGTAAGATTATAGAGAATTTCATCGCCAATTTTACTCACGAGTTGGTCAATCTCGTCAAGAATAATAAGGAGGGTGATCTTTTCCTTGTCAAGAGCTTTCAAGAAAATTTTATAGACTTCTCCAGTAGGCAAGCCTGTGGAAGGAATTTCTTGGCCAAAGTCACGGGAAAGTTGAGCAATAAGACGATATTCTGTGTCAGCAATGCGCTTAAGCTTGCAGTTAAGATAAAGGATGTGAAGGTTAATTTTGTTCTGTTTGGCAATCTCAAGAAGGTTGTCCGTAACGTGTTTTGCGACGAGGGTCTTGCCCGTCCCCGTTTTCCCATAAATGAAAACGTTGCTTGGTTTCTCCATGCGAAGGCTAGGTGCTAAAATAGACGCTAAAGAATCGATTTGCTCGCTGCGGTAAGGGACGTTTCGTGGAGTATAGTTGTGTTGTAGTGCTTTTTTATTCTTGAATAACGAGTCTTTTTTGATGTATTGCTCTAAGAAATCAGTGAGTTTTTGAGACATGGAAGGTGATGGCGGATGAAAATATTTAAAGATTATGATAGTAAAATATAGAGACCCACACCTCTATTTCCTATAGAGATTTACAGTGAGAAATTCTCCGCTTTTTTCGGAAAAATTACAATTAAAATAAATTTGATATAATATAGATATTAGACAAAAGAAAAATTTATAAAGTAAATAATAAAACAAAATATAAAACATATTTTCTAGCTATAATTAAACAATAACGCTCAACAAACTAAAATATAATTATTTTACTAAAAGAGAGACCTTTCCATACGACATGATGGTGTGAGGGTGTAACTAAAAAGAAACTAAAATAAACCAGAAAACTTTATAAACAAAGACGCAGTAAAATAACAAAGAATGGCAGAAGACGACAAGAAATATTCAAAACAACTTCTCGGGAAAACAGTAGTCACGAAATCAGGCAAACGCTTTGGAGAAGTAGGGAATCTTACCTTTGAATCACGAAGCGGGGAATTAATCCATATTATCCTCAGAAATCCAACATCATATACAGAAGGTCTTGAGCTCGAAAAGGACAATAATGGCGATCTTCTTATTCCCTTCGCAGCAGTTATCGCAATTGGTGATTTTGTTGTGATTGGTGAAGAAGATATTTCATAATTCTAAAGAAAACTATAAAAACACCACAAACCAACAACAAGAGCAGACAGAACGAACAATGGTAAAAAAGAAGATATTTACATCAACATTAGAAATACCAGTCTCGAAAAACCTTATTGACCAGATTATTGGCCAAGATGAAGCAGTGACCATTATCAAAAAAGCGGCAAAACAGCGTCGTAATGTCCTTCTGATTGGTGAACCGGGAACAGGGAAATCGTTGACAGGCCAGGCATTAGCAGAGATTCTTCCAAAAGAAACACTCGTCGATGTTATTTCCTACCACAATGAATTGGACGAAAACACGCCAAAAATTCGCGAGGTTCCAAAAGGAAAGGGAAAGAATATCGTCAACCAGTCGAAATTTCAAGCAATGAACGCAGTAAAAAACCAGAATATCTTCTTTTTCGCGTTGCTTATCCTTGCCATGGTGACGCCCTGGTGGGTGCGAAAGCAATACGGAGACATCATGGCGGCAGCGTCATTGATCGGCTCCATGATCTTTCTCGGATCCATGGTGTTATTCATGAACATCAATAAAAAAATGCGGTTCTCGACAAAGATACCAAAATTACTAGTCGATAACTCTGCAGTAAAAAAGGCGCCGTTCCTCGACGCAACAGGAGCGCATGCCGGTGCGTTATTAGGAGACGTGCTTCATGACCCCTTGCAGTCAGGAGGTCTTGGAACGCCTGCGTACGAGAGGTTAGTTCCAGGAATGATTCATAAAGCCAACAAAGGCGTCCTCTTTATCGACGAAGTAGGAAATCTTCAGCCACACACACAGCAAGAGCTTCTTACGGCGATTCAAGAAAAGAAATACCCTATAACAGGCCAGTCAGAACGATCCTCAGGCGCGATGGTGCGAAGTGACCCCACACCAACAGATTTTGTTTTCATAGCTGCAGGGGATCTTGCATCGGTACAAAAGATGCATCCCGCGCTCCGTTCTCGCATAAGGGGATACGGCTACGAGATCTATATAAACACGACGATGCCGGACACAACAGAAAACCGGTATAAACTCGGCATATTTGTCGCGCAAGAAGTGAGAAAAGACGGGAAGATCCCACATTTCTCACAAGCAGCAGTTGAAAAAATCCTTGAAGAAGCCCGTGTACGCGCAGGAACCTATGGAAAAATTACCTTACGGTTACGTGATCTTGGAGGGTTAGTGCGTGCTGCAGGCGATCTTGCCTTAGAAGAAAAGTCGAAATTTGTTGAGCCGCACCATGTCGAAGAAGCAAAAAAGCTCGCCAGAACATTAGAGCAGCAAATCGTTGATAAGTACATTGAAAATAAGAAAAAATACGAAGTCATCGTCACCGAAGGATATCGCATTGGCCGCGTCAATGGATTAGCAGTCCTTGGTTCAGATTCCTATTTCTCTGGGTTAGTGCTCCCTATAGAATCTGAAGTGACGCCTGGTGGAAAAAAGTCAGAAATCGTTGCAACAGGAAAACTCGGCGATATTGCAAAAGAGGCAGTGAAAAATGTCTCTGCGATTATCTTGAAGCGCTTCGGCGAAGACATCAAAGAAAAATATGATATATTTGTTCAATTCCTTCAAACAGCGACTCCAAACGGGGGCGTCGAAGGAGATTCTGCATCAATCGCCGTCGCAACAGCAATTCTCTCAGCACTCAAAAATCTCCCGGTTCGGCAGGACACGGCCATGACAGGGTCCTTATCGGTTCGAGGAGAAGTGCTTGCAGTAGGAGGCGTCACGCAGAAAGTGGCCGCAGCAATCCATGCAGGCATCAAAAGGGTCATCATCCCAAGGGCGAATGAACGGGACGTCATCCTCTCTAAAGAACTCCTTAAAAAAGTAAAGATTTTCCCCGCATCAACAATTTACGACGTCTTAAAAGAAGCGATTGTTTGGGAAGGGAAAGAAGACACATTAAAGAAATTTAAAGAAGTCCCCCGAACCAAATAGACTAGTATTCTTGGGGCAAAAGGATCTTGCGCCACTAATGAAGACGACTGGTTTACGCATCCAACAGCAAATAAAGACCGATATGTATGAGTTTTGAATAGGAATCTTTATAAAATAAGCAAAAGTAGGCGTGCATATGATCATTGGATTCAATTTATCAAAAGTGAACATCGAGCGAAAAGAGGTCTCATCAAAAGCAAACATTGAAACAAAAAACAACGTTAAAATAGAAGACGTTCAAGAACGATCATTAGCACCCCTGACGAAAGAACGAAGTCTCGCCTTCTCATTTACGTTCAAAGTCCTCTATGAACCTCAATTTGCATCCCTAGAGATGGTAGGGGAAGTAACCTACATGACTGACGAGGAACAAATGAAAGAGATCCTTGAGGAATGGAAAACGAACAAGAAAGTTAAGCCCAGCATTTCTATTAACGTGATGAATTATATCCTCACAAAATGCAATATTCGCGCATTGCAGTTCGAGCAGGAACTGAATTTGCCACCGCATATCCCCTTCCCCCGTGTCACCGTAAATGAAGAAGCGGCTGAGAAAAAGCCCAAAAAACAGAAGAAATAAGGCGTATTCTAAGAACTCTACAAAGGTAAAAAGCAGAAGAT
>CAYJLN010000011.1:0-10727 GCA_964371275.1 Candidatus Woesearchaeota archaeon | reverse complement strand
GTGCCCATAGGGTGTACATCCGCGTCAAGAACCGCAAAAATAAATCTGGCCACGAATCAAGCTATGCATATCTTGTCGTCGCAAAACACCGCAAAAAACACCCCAAACAAAAGGTTAAATTGTACTTAGGTCGTGTTTTTAAGCTTGAAAAACGCGAAAATAACGAAGAAGAACTTAAAATAGACTTTAAGAAAAATTTGAAAGCAATTTTTAGCGATTTTGTTAGAATAACTATTATAGAGTGTGGTTTTAAGGAAATAGAGGAAAATAAACTAAAAAAAGAGAAAATAATCGTCGATTTAAACAATTTGATTGTTTATAATGAAGAAACAGGAAAAAAAATCTGTTTAAAGATAAATGAGGGCTTTATTTGCGATTTAACCCTTAAAAAACTAGTTCTTTTTAAACCTCCAGAAGCAATTGAACGCGAAATAGGAAAATCTCTTGCTAAAATGCTTCTTGAGGCAGGAATCGCCATAAAAAGCGATTCTTTTGTTGCGCTTTTTCAAAAAGTAATGCAAACATGCACGCACGCGATCACATCACAAGCACAAAACAAGCACATGAGCACATAAAAATATTTAAGGACAAGCGCGTTATTCTTAAAGTGTATAAAAAATGGACGAAAAAGACGATTTATTCAAAGAAAAAGTAAAAAATGCCTTCTTAAGGATAAAAGAAGATATTTTAACCATAAAAAATGAAATAAATAACTTAAACGAGAAAAAAAGAGAAGAAAATGATAAAATTAACGATTTAATGAAAAAAATAGATAAAATCTCCTCTATCATAAGTATAAAGGCAGAAAAAACGCCTTTTTCAGACGTTTTAGACCCCTTCATTTCTGATGGAAACGAACATGCACGCACGCACGCACGCACGCGATCACATGAGCACGCACGCACGCACGCGATCACACAATCACACGAACCCCAAAACATCGAAGAAATCCTGTCAATTCTCACTAAAAAAGAGATTCTCATTTTTTTGACGATTCCCCAGCTCGAGGACGAAGGATTTCAACCAACCCACGAACTTATTGCAAAAACGCTTAAGATCACCCCCGGGTGTGTCCGCGGGTATGTATCGTCCTTGATTCGAAAAGGAATGCCCATTCATAAGGAAAAAAAGAATAATAAACTCTCACTTTTATCGATAAAACCCTCTTTTAAGGCCCTAAACCTCAAGTCCCGCCTTATTGCCTTGTATTACCAGGGAGACCCCTCCCAACTGAGCCTTCTCGACTCACCACCCTAATCCTCACTTCCAGTATAGTCCTGCCTTTACCCCTGATCTCTCATCTAATGAACTATCTAAACCGTGACAGTGCTAGATGTTAGTAACTTACTCTCACAATTCATCAAAAATCACTAAACACTCCCTCTTTTCTCTCTGTAAGAGACCCCTCACAAAATCGTAAATCTTTCAACAAACCCGAAAATCTTCCGATTTTTTCGAAAACTTTTCGAAATAATGCGTCGGAAGCGTCGGTAAATTCGTGAATTTTTATATATCACATGTCTCACTTATAACGACAATAAAGAAGTCTTCCTTCTTGTTATACACCAAAAAACCCCTGATTACTCCGTTTTCTCAAACTTTCTTTTTGCTTTTTACGATGCTTAATAGAGTCCTAAAGTCGTTTAAAACGATTCATTCCGGAAATCTTCCGGAGATTTTTGATACGTCGAAGACGTCTACGACACGTCGACGACACGTCTATAGACGTCTTAGACACGTCGTAGACGGATAACGAAAAGATTTAAATAAACAGAGATATTCGCCAAAGTAATGGGTTTTTGGTTCTTTAAGAAAAAGAGGGAAACGATTGTTCCAGAATATCTAGGGAGTCTTGAAGCATTAAATAGCAATTTGAAGACATCGTTCTTTAAAATTAAAACAGATATTCAAATCACTCAGGAATGGCTGTCCTATTTCAAAGACAAAGAGTTTTTTCAAGACAATAAAATGAGAGAATTGGAAGACCGCATTGACGAGCTTGGCGAAGTGATAGCCTACATGCAACAAACAGTAGAAAGTGCGCCTCAGCAAGCGACCCGTGCATTGCCGGACAAAACAGAAAAACATCAACCAGTAACCGAAGAAAGAAAAGAGATCGAGATTCCCAAAGTCAACGTGTTCGACCACCTTACGGAAACACAGAAAAAATTATTTCTGACCTTAAGCAAAGTTCTTCACGAAACAGGCCAGGAATGGGTGCCATTGAAAGCGCTTGCCGATGACTCCTATGGGGGGAAACCCTACGATGATATTCGTTCAACAGTCTCAGAATACCTTACGATTCTTCTTGATTTTAACCTCGTAAAAAAGCAGCGGAAAGGAAAGCAAGCCTATGTTTCATTGACAGAAAGGGGAAAAGAGGTATCCAAAAGCATCAGGGAACAAGTGGAAGTGTTGGAACGGGGGGTTAAGAAGCAAAAGAAAAAAGCAGGACCATGAAACAACCATCGCTAAACGACACAGGAACATTATGCCCAGATTGTAAAAAGGCAAAGGTGCATGTCGGGCAGGAGCACTTCCAGGATGGATTATACCTCGTAGAATACTGCAAAGAGTGCGGTTTTCGGGCAGAAAAGCCACTAAAGGAACGAGCTTAAATAGTGTAAGCAAAGATTAAAGGAGGAACATGGCGAGTTTTCCAAGAGAGAAGGATTTGGAAGATCGTGTAGTCATCGGCGTAGATGAATTTAACAACGGCCGCTCATACTCTGCATTGCCTTTAGTAGTCGTTGCGTACACCTCATTGCCCGGCGAAGTAACACGAAGGCATGTGAAAAAACACGTTGGATTTTCAAGCAATGAAACGCGTTGGGAATCGTGGAGACCATCAGCAGTAAAGTATTTGCAGCGCCATCCTAACTTTCGCTATTACACATTAAGAGAAAGAACTGGTGAATGGGGGTTGTTTAGTATAGGAAGGTTAGAAGCAACAGCGCGCTTGATTTATGAAACAGCAAAGCTCGTGCAGAAACAGGAGCCTATTGTTATTCTTGATGGTAAACCCTTTTGTGAAGACGCAGAAGAATTTATTGCGCGAGCACTTCAAGACCACGGAATTGATATTCAAATTTTCTTTCGTTCAAAAGCAGACAAGATGTACAGTGCAGTAAAAACAGCAGATCGTCTTGCGTATATTCTCGGGTCGTTTTATGCGCATCGTTCGCCAAGAAGCGTCTGGCCCTGTAGACAACAGACACAAAGTGCAGGCTCCGGAGGATCTTGCGTACTACAAATTACGCCGGCTCATGTACGCTATTGATAACAGAAGATTATCTCCGGAAGACGAACTTGCGGTAAAACAAATTGCTTCAGGTCGGATTGATGACGTCGTCGTTGGGGACTTACCGGCAAGAAGGGCAGCAATGAACGTCTTGCAAGACATGACGATGGAAGAACTCGTTCGGTTAGGGTTTGAAAAAACAGCTGAACGATACAACCAATACCGCGATGGGAAAAACGTGTATGACCTCTTATTGCTCGTTGAAACCCACAGGCAAACGCCGATATTTAGCGATCCCCGCATTATCCGGCAGAATATTGAAGCAGACCCAACATTAGAGAAGAAATCAGTAGTCTTGTTGTAAGATTAAAACTTTTAAGCAACGATTAAAATAATTATAGCGGACACTCTTCACGTCTGCGCGTCAAGTTTTTATAATACTGCTTCTATTAGCCTATACATGGCTGATATATCTAAGGGAAACCCAAACAGCCGCAGAATTATCGTATGCCCAGAATGCAAAAAAGAGTCCGAGCATCATGCGAAAGGAGTGTGCTATAATTGTTACAGAAGACTAAAATGGGAAAGAAAGCTTGTCGAGTGTAAAAATTGCCATAAGCAGAAGCCACACCAGGCCTTTGGTTTATGCAGTAATTGCCATATGAAACTCCACCATTATGATATCGTCAAAAGGTATAACACGAGAAAGTATCATAATATCTCCTTAGAGCTACACAAAAAAATCACGAAAGAATGTGTGCTATGTAGCTTCAACAAAGCGGTTGATCTCCATCATCTTGACGGCGATCATAAGAATAACGATCCCTCCAACCTTGTAGGGCTATGCCCAAATCACCATAAGATGTACCATAAACCAGAATACCAGTCAGAAGTGACCGCATTACTCAAAGAAAAAGGGTATAAAAGTGCGTATTAAAAATAGATACGTACTTCAGGTAACGCACATTATCTGCATGTTTGAGGAAAAGAAGGCGATTTTAGGCCGTTTTTACTCGCAGATTTTATTAAGATAACCCTTTTTAGTTGAGGATGCCGATAAAAGCCCTCGTCGATCGTGATGTACCTCATTGGGCAGCCATAGTCGTGCAGACTGATGTGAGGACGTTTGAGATTGCAGCATATTGGGAGGTCGAAGAATTAAGGGTGGCGTTACAGAAAGGATACCTGGGAAAAAATTATCTGCACATTGTTGCCCAGGGATTTGCGTCTGAAAAAGAATTTAAGAATGATTTAGAGGGCCGTGTTGACGCTCTGCTTAGAACTAACCCAGATCGTCTGACCCTCGGAGCAATCAGAAATAAATTACCTGCGCCATTCTATTGGGCCAGAGTAGTGCGTATTTACAAAGAACCTGACGATTGGCCGGACTGGGATGACCCTCCAGAAGTAGAGGAGCGGTTGGAAAAACAAAAATCCGAATGAATTATATTTTAATCAATGCTTACAACTTTGAGATATATAAACTACAGTCTTCGCTTAAAAGTTGTATTCCATGCAGGCATAGTGTCGTCTTTTAAGTATCTGATTTTCCCCTAAGGAAATTCAAGGAATAAATGCCTCAAATCTTGCTGTGGAAGACGAAGATCTTCTGCATGCACCAGCGTTCCAACAATCGATTTCCCTGTTTGATCTCGAATATCAATAAGAGTAGCGAACTGATCAGGATCTTTTTTGTCGTAAATATAATCCTTCGTAAAAACAGCACCATTGTCATCAATCTCGATCTTGTCAACAATGCTAGAGCTATGGTATGTATAGGTCTCCGTTCGCTTGCCAAGAAGCGTGCCTGCAGCATCAGTTGTTTCCATTGACGTTTGAAGTGTCTTGCCTTCAGCATCGTACGTGTACGTGGTTGTCGTAATCAACTCATTTTCAACATTATACAGCGTCGTTTTCAAAGGCAGCGTTATACCATTAACACTTGTTGTTTCAGAACTTGTCCATTGATTGTACGACCAAGAGTAATCACTTTTTTTAGGTCGTTTGTCTTGGAAAGTCGTATGGATAGGAGGATCCCCGCGTTTCTTCTTTTGTTTAGCAGCAGCTACCGTCGGTCCGTCATAGGTCTCAACGAGATCGAGGTTTTTCGTATGAGGGTAATACCGATACACATAATACCATTCAAAAGGCAGAGCATTTGAGCTCGTTGGAGGAATCCCGCCATACGGCGTCCAATCAACGATCGTCAGTTTTCCGTAATGTGGTTTGAGGCCAGTTGCAGCAAAATCATGGAACGTAAAACTGTTCCTGTACGAATCACTGACGTCTGTGATTGCTCCCTTATCATTTCGCTTAATCTTGTAATCTACGAATCCTAGATGCTGTTGTTCAAGACCCCATGGACCGTAGAGTTCAAAGTCAACGCCAGTTGCTGTTCCGGTTTGATCGTCATACCCAGACAAGTGCGCCTTGATAAGGTTTGCATGTCCATATAATTGCCATTGGTCTGGCCCAAGATAGTCCCAACTCAAAGGTGCAGCTATCACCACCATAATGCATAAAAGTCCAATGACAGCATAGAGAGATAGTTTTTGAATCGTACGTTTATCCTTTTTTAATGTGTTCATTGTTTCTCACCGTATACATTGATTACATAGATCATTGCATTGTGTCCCTGGAGGACAGGAATCGACACATACTTTCGTAATTCCACCACTATCATCGCCAGGTTCGTCTCCTGTTCCTCCCGTCTTAATCTCTTTCCATTCACAAGCCCCAGGAAGTGGCTGGCATTTGCAGGCATTATCGCAGTACTGGTTTGCCGGACAGTTTGCATTATTGGGTTCACACAAAGGAGTTGTCGGATCGCCATCGCAGCCAGTGCCGCTACCCGCAGTCCCTCCCCCGCCCGTTGGAGGAGGACTCCCTGCACCACTAGTACTTGAGCTTCCTCCAGGGGGAGTTTCAAAGGGACCATCATAACGACCATAGGTCCCATCATCTTTGCAGTACACGACGATAGTATATTTGCGTGTCTGCCGAGGGCAGTTGCTCGGAACAGGAAGATGCGCAATCACTTCTATCTCTGCTTCTCGCTTCCCTTTCTTCTTGAGTTCTTGACAGAGCTGATCTGTTTTCAGTGATGCAAATCCTTCACCACCATAGAGAAGGCCTTGGTCAACGATAAGACCTGTTACTCCAGTAGAATCAGTGCCAAGATGGGATTTCAGGGAAGGATTCGAGATTGTTAAGGTGGGGAACGAATTATAATCAAGATCGTTCATTTTACTAATCGTGAAGGTGGTTGCAGCAGGTACCCCCGTAAGAGAAAGCAGCAGGTAGTAAGGGTGGCTCTTGAGAGTGAAGGTAGGGGTAAAATCTGAACATGTTTTTGCTGCTTTTGCTTCATCTACTGTTGGTTTTGGTGTAGCTGGTGAAAAGATTACCCCTGGATTGAGGTCGATTTTGGGTGTCGTTGGGCACACTTTTTCTGCCTCTCTTTTTAATTGATCTTCATACGGTTTAAGGATATCAGGATTTTTAAGAATTTCTTCAACATCTTTGTGGAATTGGGCTGCTGTGATGGTGGGGATAGCGGCTATTCCTGCAGCAGCATTGCGCGCTAAGTACATACGTGCAGCTGCCAGCGAAATAATTGGTCCTCCTTCTGCAGCAGCAGCAAGCGAGTTTACTCCGGCAACAACAGCACTTGTAGTAGCAGCTCCAGCAGCGACAATAATACCAAGGCATAAAAGGACACCGCAACTCAATGCAAAAGCGAAGATAATTACTTTATCAGGAACCCCATACGGATGTTGTTCCCAATAAGGGATCGGTTTGTAGATTTCTAACCCGCCACTCGGAGTAAACGGTTTGAGGTTGACACCACGTTCATGCCCAAACCCAGGTTCAAAGTAATCGCCAAAAACCGTGTCTGGAGTTATTTGAGGAACAGGAGTGTAACTGTCGGGGTTGAAGATCGTGTTCCTGCAATAAAGATCGAAGATAAACTGTAGCAAATCGACGATCTGTTTTGCAACATGCAGAATGATATCATACCGTGCTTTCCCCACCGCCCAAATCCGTTGATCTGCATGTTTGAGTAACCAATCAAGATATTTTGATTCTTTGTCTAACAGTGTCTTAATATTGACACAATGACGATACCGCGTGTTTAAATCCTCGCTTTCCATCCCATCTTTAATTTCATGAAGCAAATCTTTATCGATGCCGCCATTGAGCAATTGGTCTCGTATGACATCAATAAGCTTGAAAAATTGGCTAAAGGGATCTCCGCCAGATCCAGCACGACCAGTGAGTGGAGGCGTAAATTCCGTATCGCCATTGTTCTGGGCGAGTTCTGCAGAATGAATCGGCGCCAATGACGCCATCAAGAGAATAAGCGCAGCAGCTATCAGCGTTTGAGTGTCGTAGCTCAGCACACCTCTCTTCTGCATAGTCTGTTGCTATCAAAAGAGATTATATACCTTTTGGTGATACGCCAGACAATTGAACTACCGATAGGTATTTAAACAAAAAGACGGACAAATGCATATGCAGGAAAAAAAGAGGCAGAGTCAGTCTATTTTCTGGGTTCTTGTTCTCGTCATTCTCGCAGTATTCATCGTAAGATCATTTTCAGGGAGAATCACAGGGTTCCAAACTGTACCCCCTCCACCGCTTGGACAGTGCGGATGTAAGGAACAAGCGCAGGCTGGAGAAACATTGTCATATGATGGTTGTACAGGAAAAGACCAAGCACACTGCCCGCCGCCAAAAGACAACAAATTTAACTATTGTACGTATATAAAAAAAGGTACGGGCGAATTCCCATCAGTCTCGGTAAGAAGAGTCGAATGCCAATGGAGGCCGCCAGAAAATTGCGTGTGCCCAACAGAAAAGTTTACCGAGTATTGGCGAAAAGGACTTTCGCCACTTATTCTTAAAAGCAAAAATCCTGCCGATGTCAGAATAGCAAATTCAAAATGGACGCTCGCAATAGATCAGGCAACAGGACAACCAAAGAAACCGTGTCCTCCACAAGCGTTTTATTGCGATTCGAACCAATGCACCGTGGTTAACTCAGTTAGCGGAAAAGAAATGGACATCAGTTGTGGTGCTGCGTAAAATGGCAATAAAACAAACAAAAAAAAGAGAGTCGTTCCTTCTAACACTTGTCGTTCTCATCGTTGTTGCAGCACTTTTCATTTTTGAGAATAATGTGCCGTCGAATGAAGAACCTACGGGAAAATTCTTTTTTTCCACAAATCCATTTACTGGTTCTTCACTAAAAGCATGCAGCAGTGCCAAAGATATCTGCACGCCAGATCAAAGCAAATGCAGCGGTGGAAAAATATGTAATCAAAATTGTGAGTGCGTTGAAGATAGTGATGATGATGGTCGTATTCCCGGGGGTGACTGTGTATGCCCAACGGAAAAAACACTTTCCAATGACTGTCCTTTAAAAGAATCCAAAAGCGCCTGCATAGCGACACAATGTTGTCCTGAACCTAAAGGAACTGCCTCAGAATTCACCTACACCTGCGATAGCTGGCTCGATTGTAAGTGGAAGGTAAACTGCAATGTTTGTGGGGATTCCGATAGTAAAAAGAAAGAAGACCACTACGATCCAAGCACCGATATAATAGTTATCCCCTGCCCCACACAAAGTGAACAATGTCTTCAGGAAGACTGTACGGTTCAAAGAAAGGGCAAGCTGACGCCAATACCCTGCACCGCTGCATCATAAACAAAGATTTAAAAATCACAAACACAACATTCTCTCTATGAAGCTCAAAGAATATCTAATGGTCCTCGCGATCGCCATTCTTGGCGCATTATTCGTAGGGCTCCTCTACGATTATGTATTCCAAGAACCAAAGTACGAAGACTATTGCAAGGCGAGTATGCGCCCTTTTGCGTTTGAAAAATATCCGTATGGAGCAAAAGAGTCGTGCCCAAACCCTTATGAAGCTGACGGGGCAAAAATCCAGGCGTGTTACGATGAGAAAGGCGAGCCACGATTTGAATTAAACACAGAAGACTGCCAAGTGTTTGAGAAGTGTGATTTCTGTAATAAATACTATCAAGACGCACGTAACGAATACGAGCGAAAATTATTCTTGTTTATCTCACCGATTGCACTCTTATTCGTCCTCTTCGGCATCTTTTATGGGTTTGAAATCGTCGCAAATGCCTTTATACTGTCTGGAATCTTATTACTAATTTATAGCACAGCACGATACTTCGCCGATATGTCCAAACTCATGCGTCTCATCGTGATCTTCCTCGAACTGATTCTTTTACTCTTTATCACATTTAAGAAGATGCGAAAACGTCGCTAACGTACGAATCTTTTTATAGCCACATCTCTTAAATAGTCCTATGCTAGGTAAACTAGAAACAGAGCTCAAGCTTCGGGGGTATACACAGGCAACAATCAAAGCCTATCTCACCCACAACAAACGATTTCTTGACACAATAAAAAAAGAACCGAACGATATCACAGAAGAAGACCTTAAACAATATCTTGCCATCTTGATCGCCGATAAAAAACAGAGACCGGCTTCAGTTCACTTGACGATATCGGCATTAAAATTCTTCTACGAAACACTTCTCAAAAAGAAGATATTCGCCGAGATAAAACCGCCAAAAGCAGAAAAAAAATTACCAACCGTTCTGACTAAAGAAGAAATCACGCGAATGCTCGCCATCGCAAAAAATCCTAAACACCGATTACTCGTCGAACTCCTTTATTCATCGGGATTGCGGGTCTCTGAAGCGATGCATCTTAAGATAAACGATCTTGACCTCAATGAAAAGATGGGTCGCGTTATTTCAGGAAAAGGAAAAAAAGACCGCAACATTATCCTTTCCGAAAGGCTGATAACGAGCATCAAAGCATACCTTGCGCAACGAAAGGGAAACTCAGAGTATATGTTTACAGGATTCCAAGAAAAGCCGCTCTCAGTGAGAATGGCGCAAAAAATCGTAACTGATCTCGCAGAAAAAGCAGACATTAAAAAGCGCGTTTTTTGCCACGCACTACGCAGTTCCTTTGCCACCCACCTCTTAGAAGACGGCGTCGATATTCGGTATATCCAGACGTTATTGGGTCATGCATCCATTTCAACGACTGAGAGGTACACTAAAGTAACAACAGAGCAATTGAAAAAAATAAGATCGCCCCTTGATAAGATGTAAAAAGCGAAACCTTTATATATACTACTTATAAGTAATAAAATATGAACCAAACAGCCAATGAATTGCAGTCCTACCATAGACAGAAAGCAGAAGCAATACTGCGCGCACTTGGAGATGCTGATGAAGAAAACATCGCAGATCGCGTCGCTGCAGCAATGCGAAATTCCGTGTCTCAAATCTACAACATTGACATAGCTCCGCATGTTGATCTCCCAATGGAAGCAAGAATGCTCGCTCTAGGCGCACGAACAAACACCTATCGCCTCGTATTACAACGCCATGAAGATGAATGGGGCGCCACCATAAGGGGGACGGTTGAAGA